>NZ_QTLZ01000032.1:0-43944 GCF_003635425.1 Parabacteroides sp. AF27-14 | reverse complement strand
TAATTACACATTTTATTGTTATTGAATGTGTCTACCTATATCAGCATAAGACAATATTAATATTTTATCTATATAAAGAAAGGAAGAAAAACGGACTGATTATATACGTAGAGTGTAGAAAATTCCTTTGACGGCATGGCAAAGACACTTACTAAAAGCGGGAAATGATGGTAGATAAAGACTTACTATTGTAGATGTTTTCCTATCTACAACAATAGGATAAATATTTTAAATTCAAATGATTATAAGGATAGTTGTAGATATTGTACATAATTTTGATTATTTACATATAATAGACCGGGCTTAGCTTTTATATCATTTAAGTCCGGCCTATCGGTTGAGACCTATCCCGCATTTGTTTGGATCAGAGTCCCAGCTTCTCAGAGATCTCCAACATCTTCTTGATCGGTTTGATCGCCTTCTTCTGTACCTCCTCGTCCACGAATATCTCCGGCATCTCGAACTTCAAGCAATTATATAGCTTCTCCATCGTGTTCAAGCGCATGAAATTACATTCGTTGCAAGCGCAAGTACTGTCGTTCGGAGGAGCCGGGATGAATTCCTTATCCGGACTCTGCTTGCGCATCTCGTGAATAACGCCACTTTCCGTCGCTACAATGAATTGTTTCGCGTCGGACTTAATGGTATGCTTCAGCAAAGCCGCGGTCGATCCTACGAAGTCTGAGACCTGTATAACCGGCTGCTTGCATTCCGGATGGGTGATTACTTCCGCATTCGGGTACTGTTTCTTCAAAGATAAGATCTTCTCCAATGAGAATTGCTCATGCACGTGGCAAGCGCCATCCCAAAGCAACATATTACGTCCCGTGATGCTATTGATATAATTACCTAAGTTACGATCCGGGCCAAAAATCATCGGTGTACCTTCCGGGAAGCTCTCCACGATCTGGCGGGCGTTCGTGGAAGTAACCACCACATCCGTGACCGCTTTCACGGCGGCGGTCGTATTCACGTAAGAGATTACCGTATGACCGGGATGTTGCTTGACGAACTCGGCGAACTCCGGAGCCGGACAACTATCCGCCAAGGAACAACCGGCATTCAAGTCCGGTACCAGCACTTTCTTATCCGGACAGAGGATCTTCGCCGTCTCTCCCATAAAGTGAACCCCACAAAGCACGATGATATCCGCCTTCGTCTTAGCCGCCCATTGTGCCAAGGCCAGACTGTCTCCCACATAGTCCGCTATATCTTGTATATCGCCTGTTTGATAGTAATGCGCCAAAATAATCGCATTCTTCTCTTTACGTAACTTGTCGATCGCTTCCTTAAGGTCTAAATCCTTAGGAACGGGCGCATCCATGTACCCGATTGATTGGTTTGTCAACATAGCCTTATATATTAATGATTCCTGTTTCTACTGCTCCCAATAGGCTTTTCACTATATATAAACAATATTATCCACAGAAAGTATTACTGATAATCTTCATCTTATCTAGTTTATCAACCTATTGTTCACAAAGCACAAAGGTATAAACTTTCTTCATTTATAGAAATAACAAGAAAGATTCTTATCTTTGCTGTCGATGGATGAGCTGTCGTGAACCATCAAGAGTTATCCACAATCATTATATTATATTCTTATTAATCTTTAATTTTAAAAATAAATATGATGAATATGATAGGCTGTTGAAATGGTTAATACATTTTTGTTACAATCTTTGGTTATTGACTTATTAAAGTCTGTGAACGGTTTATCAAAAGGATACCAACAGCATGGATGTCTATCTATAGATTGTAATTCTTATAGTTATAGACTTTATGAATATTTAGCTGTTTATTGTTGATAACCTTGATTGTGAAAAAATAGATCCTCCAGCAAGGCTGTCAATAGGTGTATAAGGGCTGTTGATAGAGCGTAATAAATAAGTGGCTTATTCATTTGCTAATTTGAGAAAGGGGGATGTATGGACAAGTATTTGAATAAAGCAAGAAATATTTTTCATTTTATGTCCACTACTTATTAATAGCTTTTCAACGGCATATCCACGGATATTCGCTACTTTCGCGGTCAAAGATATTTGTTATGCGAAAATTAAAAGTAACCGAATTGAACCGCCTGACTCCTGAGGCTTTTAAGGAAAGTAAGAAGATTCCTTTAATCGTTGTCTTAGACCATATTAGAAGTCTAAACAACGTGGGTTCCGTGTTTCGTACCTCCGATGCTTTCCGGGTAGAGGCTATTTATCTTTGTGGTATTACGGCTTGCCCTCCGAACGCAGAGATCCATAAGACCGCCTTAGGAGCGGAAGAAACCGTAGATTGGGAATATTTCAAGGATACCCCGGAGGCTGTTGATAAACTGCGCCAAGAGGGGTATACGGTATGTGCCGTAGAGCAAGCGGAAGGTAGTGTCATGTTAGATAACTTGCAGTTAGACAAGACAAAGAAATACGCTATCGTCATGGGTAACGAGGTAAAAGGCGTTCAACAAAATGTGGTTGATAACTGTGATATATGTATTGAAATACCTCAATACGGTACAAAGCATTCCTTGAACGTATCGGTTACTACCGGTATCGTGATCTGGGATTTCTTCAAGCAACTATCAGATTAAACCATTCTCAACCAATACGACGACCCGTTCGGTCATGGCATCTTTACCTTTCGGGTCGTATTCCGATTTCAGACTGGCTCCGAACATTCCGGCGAAGAAATTCCAAAAGCCCGCACGGAAACTTCCTAGATAGGCTTTCAATAAATTGTAACTGGATTGATTACATTCCCTATCGATCAGTTTGATAAGTAGCTTACCTTGCGAGAAGGATAATTTTTTTAGTTCCGGTTTATATTGGGCGAACAACTCTTTCTCCATCCGTTTCAAGTGGGCTTGGCGGGCCTTGTCATTCGGTAAGGTTTCCATGTATTCGTAGGTCTCTATCAACGTATCATACACCATCTTGGCATAGGGCAAAGTACGCTTTACGTCTCGTACCAACTTATTGTACTTCGCTTGTTCACGCTTATTCTTAAACTTAACTTGAGGATATATGAAAACTTCCCGAAGGTTGACGACAGCCATTGTATCACCTTCATACAGTTGAGCTTTCTGATAACCTTCCGGAACAATATTTGTCTTTACCGCCTGCGCCATCCCTTTAAAGCTACAGAGAGCGAGTAGAGCCAAAATACAATATATCCCTTTTCGTATCATATACCGCGAAAATATAAATACTGCGTGACTCTCAGCATCATTTATCTGTTAATAACTTGCTAAATGAATATAAAACATTACATTTGCGCAATTGACAACAACTTAAGAATATATTAACTATGAAGAAAGAAGAAATTACCGCCCTATTCGGAAAATTCGAATCCATTTCATGTGAGGTAGAAGGCATAGAATGCTGGAGTGCCAGAGAGTTACAACCTCTATTAGGATATGCCAAATGGGATAACTTTATCAATAATGTAGTGGTGAAAGCCAAAGAAGCGTGCCGGAATGCGGGAGAAAATATAGAGGATCACTTTCCCGATGTCGGGAAAGTGATTATTGTGGGGCATGGTGCTGAGCAACAAATAAATGACATCTTATTAACACGCTACGCATGCTACTTAATCGCACAAAATGGTGATAGTCGTAAACCACAAGTAGCTTTCGCTCAGACTTATTTTGCGGTACAAACCCGTAAGGCCGAGGTGATTGAACAACGCCTATTGGATTGTGAACGCTTAAAGGCCAGAGAAAAATTAAGTCAGACTGAAAAACAATTATCCGGAATCTTATACGAAAGAGGTATTGATAATAAAGGATTCGCGATTATTCGTTCTAAGGGAGATCAAGCTTTATTCAATTTAAGTACACAGATGTTGAAAAAGAGAATGAACGTCCCCACGAATAGACCTATCGCTGATTTTTTACCGACTATAAGTATAAAAGCTAAAGACCTAGCGACTGAAATGACAAACGTAAATGTGCAAGCGAAGGATCTATATGGACAATCTCCTATTGAAAAAGAACATATTGATAACAATACTGCTGTACGTGATATGTTATTGCAAAGGGGGATTAAGCCTGAACAACTTTCTCCTAATGAGGATATTAAAAAGGTACAGCGTAGGATAAATAAGGATAATAAGCAAAACTTGAAGAATAAATAGAAACCATACAAAATCTTAACTATGAAATATCTATTGCTATCCCTGTTTGCGGGGGTATTTTCATTGTATGTACATGGTGTTGATAACTTACGTTTACCGGATGTTCGTAGCGTGGGAATGGGAGGGAATGTGGCGACGCAATCTATTTTATTCAATCCGGCCCTTATTGTCGATAAAGATAAAAAATCCATTCATTTAGAATACTTTAATCGGTACATGTTGAAAGAACTGGGTACGATGTCCGGTAGTTTTTATTATCCGAATCAACTATTATCCGTAGGTGTTGATATCTCTGTTTTCGGGTTTGATAAGTACAGGGAGATGATGGTTCGTGTGCTGGGAGGAAAACGCTTGGGGGATCAATGGGCGTTAGGGCTTGGAGTTCACTATAGTTTCTTGCAAACTGATCTATTGGAAAATACAAGATCCAGACTGTCAACAGATCTTGGAATCACTTTCTCTCCTATTGATAAGTTGTTAATAGGAATGTTAATAATGAATTTACCATCTGTTTCTATAGGAGATAAAGATATTGAAATAGAAGATTTTAATTATTACTTAATTCAAATAAGTTTTCAATGGGAGATTATAAACAGTCTGTTAATTACAGGAAGTGCAGGAACGGAAAATGAAAACCTAGTTGTTGGAAACTTAGGTCTTGAATACACCGCTTTCGATTCTTTTTTTATTCGTACCGGAATACAGACCGCTCCTCTCCTGCCCTCTTTAGGAATTGGTTATAACTTTTCTTGCTTTACGATAGATGTAGCCTCTATTTACCATCCGATTTTAGGGATGAGTACCGGTCTTGGTTTATCATTCTCTTTTTAAATGATACTTAGCTATGAAACGATTGTTTATAATCTTGTCGATAATCCTGTTGATAAATAGTTATTACGCTAATTCTCAAATAGAATATACTGTTGATAAGTGGATAGAGTATGTAGAGGAACTAGCCTTGGAAACCGAGGATACGGAGCGTATCGAAAGTTTGTATGCCGATTTATCTTATTTAACTGAGCATCCTTTTGATTTGAATGCCGTGACGGAAGAACAACTGAAGCGATTACCTTTTCTATCCGATCGCCAAATCGAGCAGCTCCTCTCCTATCGGAAACGATACGGAAACATGGTTAGCATCTATGAGTTGAAGAATATAGAGGATATCGATTTTCAGACGATATCTCTTCTCCTTCCCTTTGTTTATATAGGTGATAATCTTGTTGAAAAACGGTTACTTACGGTTAAGAACCTGTTGAAATATGGTCGTAATGAATTACAAATCAGGTATGATCAATGTTTTCAACAGAAAAAGGGATATGGTGAACAAACGGATAGCATACTTTCGTTATATCCGAATCGTAAATATAGAGGAGAACCTTTCTATCACTCCTTACGTTATTCCTATACTTTCGAGGATCGTTTACAAGCAGGCTTCGTAGCTGAGAAAGATGCGGGCGAACCTTTTTGGAACGCATATCATAAAGGATATGACTTTTATTCCGCACATCTATTCCTAAAAGATATCAACTGGTTAAAAAGCTTGGCTATAGGGGATTACAAGATGTCTTTCGGACAAGGTCTGGTGATTAGCAATGACTTTTCTCCTAGTCGTACGGCAGTAGTCGCTCAAGCGGAGCGAAGGACAAATGGCTTCCGTAGGCACTTCTCAACCAATGAACAGGATTTCTTCCGAGGGGTGGCTAGTACGATCACGATTAAAAACTTGGATATAAGTGTTTTCTATTCGTACCGGAAAATGGATGCGGCCGTAGATAGCTTGACATTCACCTCATTAAAAACGGATGGACTTCATCGTTTACAACGGGATTGGGAAAAGAGGAAAATGATAACGATGCAGGTATATGGAGGAAATATCCGCTATGCTACATCTCATTTTCATGTAGGTTTAACGGCTCTCTCCTATTCATTCGGTAAGTTTAAGATGGACCCCGATCCAAAACCTTATAACCTGTTCTATTTCAGAGGTTCCAACAATTTCAACATCGGTGTTGACTATATGTTGAAAAGTAACCGTATTAAGTTTTATGGCGAAACTGCCCTTTCGAAAAACGGAGCTATTTCTACCTTGAATGCCTTGCAGTTAACACCCGCTTCTTATATATCTTTCTTGGTATTATACCGCTATTACGATCGCCGTTATCAAGCTTTGTTTGGGAACGCTTTCTCGCAAGGCTCTACGGTTCAGAATGAGCAAGGGGTTTATATGGGATTGCAATTAACCCCGATCGCCCGCTGGAAATTATCCATTTATGCGGACTTATTCCGTTTTCCTTGGTTGAAATACGGGATAGACGCTCCTTCCGGAGGACAGGAATATATGGCTCAGATAGATTATACCCCTAGTAGAAACTATTCAGCTTATCTTCGTTATAAATACCGGCAAAAAGAAAAGAATAGAACTTTTGAAAATGATAATTTATTGAGAATCAATTCTTATAAACAACATCGTATTCGTTTTCAACAGGTTTATAACTTTTCTTCTCCTTTTATTTTTAAGACTTCCTTAGATGGTATTCTATTCGATGATCCTATAAAGAAACTTAATAAAGGAATTATGATCTCCCAAAGTATAGGCTGGAAGCCCACTACCCTACCTCTTCAAATGGATGGTTATCTAGCGTGGTTTCATACGGATGATTACAATAGCCGGGTCAGTTCGTATGAGAAGAATATATTATATGCCTTTAATATGCCCTCTTTTTATGGGGATGGGATGCGGTTTGCCCTTACCTTTCGTCTGGATATTTGGAAACGTTTATCCTTATCCGCGAAACTGGCTCACACCCATTATTGGGACAGGGATTTGATAGGTACTGATACGGAGGAGATAAGTGGTTCTGATAAAACAGATCTTTATGCTTTGCTTCGCTGGAAATTTTAGAGTAGATTTGCGTGGGTAAAAACAAACAGCGCTATGTCTACAATTCTTTTTGATAAAATAGTATTTGGCCCGATACATAGTCGGCGTCTAGGTGTCTCTTTAGGGATGAATTTACTTCCTACAGACGGGAAATTATGCTCTTTTAATTGCATTTATTGCGAATGTGGATTGAATGAGAATCATAGGACTCATAGTAAACTGCCTACTCGTACGGAAGTGAGGGAAGCCTTAGAGCAAAAACTAAGTTCCATGAAAGCGGAAGGGATCGCTCCGGATGTAATTACATTCGCCGGAAACGGAGAGCCTACGATACACCCGGAATTCGGTGGAATCATTGATGATACGATCGCTACCCGGGATCGATTTTTCCCTGATGCTAAAATCGCCGTACTTTCTAATTCTACGATGCTCCAGAAAGAGGAGGTCTTTCAAGCCTTGAATAAAATAGAGGATAACATATTGAAACTGGATTCTGTATTAGACAGTCGGATTCGGCAGATAGACGTACCTAATTCTCCGGCGTTTAATTTCGAGTCTTTATTAAAGCAATTATGTCGTTTTAACGGAAACTTGATTATACAGACCATGTTCTTGAAGGGGGAATTAAACGGGGAATCGGTTAATAATATGACAGAAGAGGAGATAGCGGGCTGGATCTCCGCCTTAAAACAAATCCGTCCGAAACAAGTCATGATTTATACGATAGATAGGGAGACCCCGGTTAAAGCTTTGAAAAAAGCTACTAAAGAAGAATTAGATGCGATTGCGGAACGGGCCCGGAAGGAGGGTTTTGACGTGACGGTATCTTATTAAACTAACTAATTTAGAGAAACACAATAAGTAGTATGAGAACATTCAGTAAAAAGAAAAAATTGCCTCGACTCTTGACGCTTTGTGGAGCGGTAGCGGTCTCAGCATTGCTAGGAGGATGTGGGCAGAGCGGTGTTCCGGCGGAATCTTTCGATCGGTCGGATTATTATACCAGAGGTATCGGTTCGTATCCGGGAGATCCGGGGGAGGATTTCTCTCCTTCATTACGTCCGGATTATTCCACGTATCGTAACATAGCTCTTTTGCGTAGCGCTTACAACTCCTCCAGTTATGATTACAATCTAACGGCTCAACTGGTGACGGATGGTGTTATTAGCGATAAACAACCTCAGTATCTCGATCTCTCCACGCAAAATGGGGATATCGCTCGTCGTGAGCGTGAGTGGATGATCGATCAAGGTCCTTATTCTCGTAATGCGGTTACAGGCGAGGATGCCTATTTCCTGTTCACGCTGAATAACTGGAAAGAGAAAGCCGACAAGGTACAATTTCGCGGCAGCGTGGCTTATGACGAGAATAAGATTAAGGATGGATATGAGATTGTTTGCGAGGGATCGAATGATGGAAATACTTGGACGGAATTGGCTGCCTTAAAGGGTAAAGGTATGCCGGGTAAGGCCAGCAAGTATAAGGCCCATTCGGACCCGAATAAGAATAGCTGGGATCCGGGTACGTTGCCCACCCGTATGTTGAATGAGACTTTGACATTCGATCAACCGGGTGAATATGCTTATTATCGGATGCGATTGAAAATGGAAGGTGCCGCTTATTGGGCATTCTTCGAGATGAATTTCTATAACCAAGATAAGTTGATAGATTTGCTTCCTTCCAAATTCTTTAATAGCGCTTGGATGAGTGCCACGACAGGAGAGGAGTGGGTCTATGTAGACTTGGGTAGCCAATCCGAATTCGACAAAGTAAAATTACATTGGATCAATAAAGCGATCAAGGGTAAGATTCAAGTTTCCGACGACGCGAAACAATGGGTTGACATAGCGAATCTTCCGGGTGGAGATGCTAATCTGGATGAGATCAAGCTAAAAGGAAAGGGCCGCTACGTACGGGTATGGATGGAGCAACCGGCTAATGACGGACGCTATATCTTAAGCGAGATAGAGGTGATGGGTAAAGGTGGCTTGCTTGCCCAACCGGCTGCTGCTCCGGCTTCTACAAAAGACGAGATCCGTTTATCGGGTGGAAACTGGAAAGTACAACGAGCTTCCGAGGTAACCGCTTCTGGTGAGGAAATATCGAAACCTTCTTTCTCTCCGGAAAATTGGATCGTGGCGACCGTACCGGGAACGGTATTGAGCAGTTATAAGAATATCGGAGCTATCCCGAATCCGAATTATGCGGATAACTTGATGCAGATATCCGAGTCATTCTTCAACTCTAATTTCTGGTATAGGGATGAGTTTGAGGTACCCGAAGGATTCAAGCAAGATCGTTTGTTCTTGAATTTCGATGGTATCAACTGGAAAGCGAATGTATATTTAAACGGTAACAAGATCGGCCGTATCGAGGGAGCGTTTATCCGGGGTGTATTTGACGTTACAGACAGGGTCGTACCGGGTAAGAACGTTGTCGCAGTGGAGATCATCAAGAATGAGCATATCGGAGCTATCAAGGAGAAATGTGAGAAGAATACGGATTTCAACGGTGGTATCTTAGGCGCTGATAACCCGACCTTCCACGCTTCGATCGGTTGGGATTGGATCTCGACGATCCGTGGTCGTAATATAGGTATTTGGGATGATGTGTACTTGACTTCTACAGGCAAGGTAACGATTCAAGACCCGTTCGTACAGGTTGTATTACCGTTGCCGGATACGACTTCCGCTACCTTGACTCCGGAAGTGATCGTGAAGAACCATGATGCCGCTCCAGTAAAGGGTGTATTGACAGGAAAGATCGGCGATATCACTTTCGAGCAACCGGTAGAATTGGCCGCAAACGAGGAGAAGACGGTTACTTTCGATCCAAATAGCTTCAGCCAATTGAAGGTTCAGAACCCACGTCTGTGGTGGCCTAAAGGGTACGGATCTCCTTATTTATACGACGCTAATTTCACCTTTAAGGTAGGCGATAAGGTATCCGACTCTGAGGATTTCAAGGTAGGTATCCGACAAATGACCTTCAACGAGAATAATAGCATCTTGAGTCTCTTTATCAACGGGCGTCGTTTTATCGGCCGTGGCGGTAACTGGGGATTCGGTGAGTCTAACCTGAATTACCGGGGTCGTGAGTACGACATCGCCGTGGCTTACCATGCCGATATGAACTTTACGATGATGCGTAACTGGGTAGGACAGATTGGCGATAAAGAATTATATGAGGCTTGCGACCGTCATGGTATCATGATCTGGCAAGATTTCTGGTTGGCGAATCCTTCCGACGGACCCGATCCTTATGATCCGGAGATGTTTATCGCTAATGCTGAGGATTATGTGAAACGTTTCCGTAACCATGCCTCTATCGGTATTTATTGCGGGCGCAACGAGGGCTTCCCGCCGGAGCAGATCGACAAGGCTTTACGCCGTATCGTGAAAGAGGATCATCCGGGCTTACATTATATCTCCAGCTCGGCGGATGAGGTGGTAAGTGGCCATGGCCCGTACCGTGCGCTTCCTGTTAAAGAATACTTTAGCTTGAAGAATGGTAGTGATAAGTTCCATAGTGAGCGGGGTATGCCTAACGTGATGAATTACGAGAGCTTGGTTCGTACTTTCTCTCCGGAAGCGCTTTGGCCGCAAAACGCTCAATGGGGACAACACGATTATACGATGGAAGGCGCCCAGTCTTGCGCTTCTTTCAACGCTATCATCGAAAAGGGCTTTGGCAAGCCGAACAACGCCAAGGAATTCGCCGATCTGGCTCAGTGGGTAAACTATGATGGTTACCGGGGTATGTTCGAATCGAGAAGCTTGAACCGTAAGGGATTATTGCTGTGGATGACGCATCCGGCATGGCCTTCTATGGTATGGCAGACCTATGACTATTATTTCGAGCCTACCGCCGCTTATTTTGGCTGTAAGAAAGCTTCCGAGCCTTTGCATATCCAATGGAATCCGGTTACGGACGAGATCGAGGTAGTGAACTATAGCGCCGGCGTACGTAATGGTTTGACGGCAAAGGCTCAAATCATCAATATGGACGGTTCTATTTCATGGGAAAACGAGGTTTCCGTGGATAGTAAGGAAGATACGACCAACAAATGTATGAAACTGGATTTCCCAGCTAGCGTATCCAGCGCTCATTTCGTCAAGTTGACGTTGACCGAGAACGGTAAGATCGTATCGGATAACTTCTATCTGCGTGGCGTAGAGGAAGGCAATTACCAAGCTCTGCGTGAGATGCCAAAGGTTACTTTACAATCCAACGTGACAACCAATAAGGGTAATGACGGTACTTGGACCGTTATCGCTACCTTAGAGAATACTTCATCCACCCCGGCTCTAATGATTCGTGTGAATGTAGTGGGCGAGAAGGATGGCGAGCAATTCCTCCCCGTCTTCTATAGCGATAACTATTTCTCATTGCTCCCGGGCGAGAAGAAAGAGATCAACATCCATTGGAAAGATGTAGATACGAGAGGCGAGACTCCGAAGGTGGTTATCTCCGGTTATAATGTAGAGTAATAGATAGATTAATCCTCTAGGTCAAAAGATTTTGATCTAGGGGATTTTTTATATCCAAATGCATACCTTTGTGAAAATTTTATCTTTAACTACATGTGAGAATTGAATATGAATTTGAAGGAATATCTTAATAAACCTACGTACGCTATAGATAGACCATGGGTGATCGTTCTGTTAAACTCGATGGTAGTGGCGTTAATACTCGCTATTTTCGAGCCTTTTCACTATCGGCTAAATAGCGTGATACAGTTTTGGGTATTATGGTGTTTCGTAGGCTTGACATTTATATTTTCTGTTGTCGCTTTTGTCTTGTTTCCTAAATTATTCAAACGTTTTTATGATCCTGAACGATGGACTATTGGTAAAAACTTACTACATTGTTCCTGCTTTTTGTTATTTTTGGGACTCGCTTGTTTCATTTATGACTATTACTTCTTGATGCGAATGGACTTTTGGAGTGATTTAGATACGACTATTTTTTATAAAATGTTGCTTATAGATGTGTCAGCGGCGATCACGATTGTTATTATTCCCCTTATTTTCGGATTTTTCATTATAGAGAATAATGCTTTGAAACGTAATTTGCAAGAAGCGAAAAGGATGAATAAACTATTATCCGAACGAAATATACAAGAAGAGAAAGGGGGTGATGCCATAATCCTGTCCGGCGATACAAAAGAATCGATTTGCGTACTTCCGGATAATATTATGTATATGGAATCTTCTGGTAATTATGTAGATGTCTGTTATAGAGAGGAAGGGAATATGAAGCATAAACTTCTCCGTTCCACGATCAAGCAAATGGATGAGATGATGGAGAAATATGGTTGTTTTGTCCGTTGTCACCGGGCTTATATCGTAAACGTGAATAAAATCATGAACATAAACGGTAATGCGCAAGGCTACCGTTTGAATTTGGAGGATACACAACAAGAGATTCCTGTCTCACGTACCTATCTAAAAGACTTTAAGAGTTTTCTTAATAAGGAAAACTAGGTTGTATTTTATCCCTAAAACTTGTGATAAGGCACAGATTTCCATGTTTTATCACCAAATCTTGACATCTATCCCTATTGTTTGACTGGCTTTTTTACCCACTTTATATTTGCTGAAAAATCAATTGCAAAAATAATCAGCGATATGGAAAAGTCAGTAGTAAAAAAGATTCTTATTAATGTTATGTTGTTATTATTTGTGGCTGTCAATGGATCGGCGCAATTTATCACCGGCTCAATTACGGATCGTCAGGGTTTACCTGTGGAATTTGCTAATATAGTATTGTTATCTGTTCCGGATTCTTCTTTCCTTCAAGGTACGGTTAGTGATGAGAGTGGTAGTTTTCGCATTCAAACAGGAGATTCTATATCTATACGAACTTATGTGATCAAAATATCTTCGATCGGTTATCAAACCATCTACCGAGATACACGAGCCGGTAATATGGAAAATATCGTTTTGTCGGATGAGGCGATCTTGTTGGATGAGGCCGTTGTCATAGGGAAACGACCGGATTTCCAGATCAAAGACGGTACCTTGACAACCCGCATAGAAAACAGCCTGCTAAGCAAATCCGGGACAGCGAACGACGTATTGAAGTATATTCCCGGCATACAAGGCAAAGAGGGGGAGTTTCAGGTGTTCGGTAAAGGTATTCCTGTTATATATATCAATGGACGTGAAGTAAGGGATCTCTCCGAACTGGATCGTCTTAGCTCTTCTGAGATTCGTCAAATAGAGGTGATTACTAATCCGGGATCACGTTATGGGGCGGAAGTGAAATCGGTTATCCGTATTAAGACTATAAAGCGTGAAGGTGAAGGGATGAGCTTTGAGGCTCGCTCTACTTGGGGACAGTCGCAAAACACGGATTTTACGGAACAATTGAATTTAAACTACCGTCATAATAATCTGGATGTATTTGCTATGTTTCAATATGTGCATAACAACTATTTGCTCATCAATAATGTAAGTCAGCAAGTATATGTCGATACGCTTTGGCGGCAAGAGAATCGGATGGAGCAGCATTCATTGGATAATGATTACCGGGGAGAGCTGGGAGTGAATTATCAAGTTAACGATAACCATTCTTTGGGTGTCCGTTATATAATGTCTGCCTCTCCAGAAAATAAAATAGGGGGACAAACAGAAAGTCGGATTGATGCCAATGATGATTTCTATGACTATTTATTGAGCGAGAGTTATAGTACGACCGTGAAACATCCAGCTCACCAAATCAACGTTTATTATTCGGGAGCCGTAGGGAAGCTTTCTTTGGATTTCAATGCGGATATGCTAAGGAGCGAAGCGAGGACAGGAAATGAGGTAATAGAAAACAGTCAAGAGCAAGAAAGTCGTATCGTGACCTCCACTAATAATGTGGACAATAAGTTATACGCCGCTAAATTGATTGCTTCCTATCCATTAGCAGGTGGTAATTTGAGCCTAGGCTCGGAGTTTACCAGTACCCGCCGTACAGACTTATTTACTAATCCACAGGAAATCCTTCCTACAACCGATAGCCATATCCGGGAAGATCGTGCGGGAGCTTTCGCTGAATATAGTAAGTTTATCCGTATCGCCTACCTAAATATGGGTTTGCGTTATGAACATGTTTCAACAGAACGTTCCTATGATAATTTTTTTCCAAATGTCTCGTTATCCACGCAAATAGGAAAACTACAAACCCAACTTGGTTATACGACGAAAACGAAACGCCCTACTTACGCTCAATTGTCAAGTAATATGAACTATATCAATCGGTTTACCTATATGAACGGTAATCCGGCGTTAAAACCTACAAACCTACACGATATCACTTTATCAGGCAGTTATGATTGGTTTCAATTTATGTTGAGCTACCAGAGAGAAAAAGACGTTATTCTTTATATGACGGATCAATATGAGAAAAATCCCGCTATAACGATCATTACGCATCGTAATTATGACCGGATTGATAACGTATCGGTGTTTTTGATAGCGTCTCCTATTATAAAGAAGTGGCATCCTCAACTCACGATAGGTTTACAGAAACAATGGATGGATATTGAGCATAATAGTAGGATGCTTTCTATGGATAGACCGTTGTTTATCGGCCGGTTTAACAATGGAATTCAATTTCCTTATGGATGGACACTACATGTAGATTTGTTTTTTCAGGGTAAAGGTGATTTCCAAAATATTTATATCAACAAGAACGTGTTTATGATGGATGCCTCGCTCACTAAGTCTTTCTTTGATGACCGTCTTTCCTTTAATCTACAAGGTATTGATCTTACGCATGGGCGTAAAGATGGCAACGTGATTTATAACAAACACATGGATCTGACGGTGAATAATGTAACCGATAGCCGTGAGGTACGACTGACCGTTCGCTATAAGTTTAATACGACCAAAAATAAGTATAAGGGAAAAGGAGCCGCTGAGGAGGAAATAAGAAGGCTCTAAGAAACCCGTCTCTATGGGGTATTTCTCATTTATATAGTAGCCTCGATCACTACGAGGCTACTATATGAATATTGCTTTTATAGCTTTATATAAATCTTCTTCTTATACAAGAAATATCCCGGTATCCAGTTTAACACCACGAAGAAGATAGCCCAAGCCAGCGATCCTCCGAAATCGCCGAATACCGACCTGAACAGATCCATATACATAAAGGCGGAGATACCGCTCATTCCCAGCAATACGGCCAATATATCCCCTTGTACATACAGATACAACGGGTTGATACCGAACGACTCAAAGAATAACGTCCATTTCTTCTTCCCGTTTATATCGATGATCCAGATTAATAAAGCGAGAAATAAGGAGGCGAATCCGCAAGTTACCAAGACGAACGTGCTACTCCATATCTTCTTATTGATCGGGCAGCCGTAACTTAGTAAGAAACCGACAAAAAGAATAATCGTACCGAAAATGAAGATATTACGGATAATCAACTCATTGTTCTTTTTACAATCCTGTATTACCTTTCCTACGTAGAAACCGAGTAATACATGCGCTATGCTACCGATGCAGCTCAAGAGCCCTTCCGGATCAAAGGCGATCCGTGTACCATCTGCCATATCATCGTGATACATATGCGATGTACCGAATAAAGCCTTGTCCACGATTGCTATAATGCTATCCTCCGACATTTCCATACTATGCGTGAAACCTAGTAATGCCCAGTAAAATATCAATATACCAGCGGCTACTTGCAAAATATACTTATGATTAATCGCTAATCCTATCAACGACCCGAAGCCGTATGCGAGCGCCAACCTTTGCATCACCCCAAGGATACGTAAATTCTGGAAATCGGTAAATCCATTGTAGCAAACATGCCCGAACAGATTCAGCCCTAATCCCACGAGGAATATCAATACCGTGCGTCTCAATACTTTCGTCACGCTTTCTTTCGACAGCTTGAAGTTATATTTCCGAAGCGAGAAAAACATGGAGACCCCCATGATGAACATAAAGAACGGAAATACCAAATCGGTGGGAGTGAGGCCGTTCCAACGTGCATGCTCTAAAGGCGTATATACATACTTCCATGACCCGGGGTTATTTACCAAAATCATCCCCGCAATCGTAATTCCCCTCATCACGTCGAGGGATAGCAATCTTCCGGATTGTTGTGCCATATTGATAGTAGATTAAAAAGTTACCAATAAAAGTCCAAAGATAATTGAATTTCCTACAATATCCCTGCCTTCGGGAATACTGTTTTTAGTATATTGAAAATCAGATGTATAAAAACATGTACATGTTTTCGGAAAAACACGTACGTCTTTTTTCGGAAACACGTACGAGAATTTATGAAAACACGTACGTGTTTTTCCAAAAAGATGATGGAGATATCCAAGCGATAAGAATTTTATACAATAAGCCTAATAATCAATTATTCTTTAAGGTTTGATGAAAAATATGCCTATCTTGCGCATAGAATCTAAAGATAGGAACCAATGAGGCATTTGCTTATTTTGATATCGCTATTATCCACACTCTCATTTATAGGTTGTCGAGATGAGAGCGATGCCATATACCTAATCGATCGTGCGGAATCCTTGTTGAAATCCGATCCGGATAGTTCCCATATCCTATTGGATAGCATAGCCGTGCCCGATAATTTGAGTGATAAATTATTGGCTCGTTGGTGTATGCTATCCGGTAAAGTGGCGGACACGTTATATACGGATCTGCCCTATGTACAACAATTGCTACGTGCGCAAGCCTATTATAAGTCACACGGGACAAAGCAAGAACAAGCGAAGATTGGTTTGTATTTGGGGCGTTCGTATGTGGAAGATAAAGAGAACGAGAAAGCGATGAAGGTTTATTTGCAAGCTTTGGATATCGCTTTACGCAGTGAAGACTATAATCAAGCCGGATATATTTGTAGCTATATGGGAGATCTGTATGATTTCGAGGGTAATTATCTGTTAGGAAAGGACAAATATAAGGAAGCGGAATCTTATTTTCGAAAAGCGGGTAATATGCGAAGTTCGGCTTTCGCCTTGCGGGATGTGGGAAGAATGTATGCGTTTTCGGATTCTTTGGATATAGCGTTAATTTTTTTGTTGAAAGCGGATACTATTATAGTTGAAGTAGGTGACTCTTCTGATATAGGGACTATATATAATGGAATAGGAAATATTTATAATATGTTAGGTAATAAAGAGTTAGCTAAATTGTATTTGTGGAAAAATGTCAATATGTCAGATTTTGATGACGCACCAAGTTACAGGACATTGGCTGGTATATATATAGAAGAAGGCGATTTTAAGAATGCACGTATTTGTTTGGAGAAAGCAAGTGTACCTAGTTTTAATGATATGACCCGTTTTTCGGTACTTTATGGTTATTCTTTGTTAGAGAAAGCGGAGGGTAATTGGGAAAAGGCTTGGTTTTACTTGGATGAATATAACAGTGCCTCAGATTCGATCTTGACGATACGAAATAGGGAAAACATAATAAAAATAGAAAAGGAATATGAGCATTTAAAAATATCATTGGAAAATATGCGATTAAAATCGGATAAACAAAAGTATTTTATCTATTGGGTAATATCTGTATCTATTCTTTTAATATTATTATGGGTCTTTCAAATACGAATTGATAGAAAAAATAAAAGACTTCTTAAGCAGGAAATCGATTTGTCGAATAAGAGTAATGAATTATTCAGACTACGGGATAATTTACGTAACAAACAAGATAGATTAGAGGCTTTATCTATTCAATTGTCTGAAAAAAATGAAAAACTGAATGAACTTGATTCAAGAGAGAAACTGGAGAAAGAATATGAACAAATAAAAAAAGAAGAGGAAACCCTCGTCCTTCGGATAGCGGAACGGCGTAAGGATCTATTCTTATCATCCGCTATAGCCAAGAAAGTAATCAAGCTATCCCAAAAAGTAGTACCGGGAGCTACCAAATCTCCACTATCAGAAAAAGACTGGCAAAATATTATTACGCAAGTGAATGAGGTTTATCCTTTTTTAGCGGATCGACTCGCTGCGTTTAATTTATCTGCCGCCGAATTGCGTTATTGTTATTTGAGCTTGTTGGGTTTGGATTCGATAGGTGAATCTATCCTGTTACATATCCAGCCGGATTCGGTAAACAAGCGTCGGCAGCGTGTACGCCAAAGGCTGGGAATCATAGCGAAAGAGCTTGATTTATGTGCTTATCTTATTAATAGTGTACAATAGATTGATAAACAATAGCTTCTATTAATATTGGCTTTACCCTTTGTCCTGCTAGTTGATTTATAATCAATTAAATATTAGTTGATTATGAATTTCGTTTGTCGCTTATTATTTAGCGTTATATTTGCTTGTTTCTTCTATAGGCTTGATCTTTACGTTGAAAAAATAAAAACGAAATGAGACAGCTTAAATTGTTATTAGCGGCAATAGCTTTATTATGGGCTATGCCATGCTGGGGTAAGCCTATAGATCTACATGGTAAATGGGAACATAAGAAAAAATCCATTCCAATAGGTTTGCCAATGGATGCATCGATTGAGGAGGCTAATAGAGAACTGATAGTAAACTTTCACGAGGATCTTGGTGATGTATGTGTTATCGTCACTAGTTCTACGGGAGAAGTGATCTATAATGAAAAGGTACAAACGAGTACTATGCCATATTTAGTAATACCTCTAAAAGTAAGAGATCAAGAAAAAGGAGTATTACATATAATGAATGATTATAATCATGTATTTGGGGATTTTTAAATTTAAACTTTTGTATTTGTAAATGATATAGGAGTAAAAATATAATTTTCTATTGTTTTACCTTTTAAAAAGTAGTATTATGAAAAAGGTGTATTTATTATTTATTTGCTTAGTTTTTATATCATCTTGTAATGATGATTTAGTGATGGAAAGAAATGATATATTATCTACAAATAATATAGAAATTTCTATTCATGATTCTCTTCTAATGAATAAAGACTTAGTTTTGAAAAAAGATTTTGCTAAAGCATTATCAAAAGTTTTTAATGAAAGCCTAATGGCTAGAAATTTGATTAAAAACGAGGCTTTAAAAATGATTGATAATGATTATGATGTTCTTTATCAATTAGTAAAAGATGAGATGCTGGAAGATAATATTACATTTGAACAGTATATAGGGAAATATATTGAAATGGATAAATTATTATCTATTAATGAAAAGTTTCCTACTCTAACAATTTTTGTTCCAGAATTACCTAAGAATTCGTTCTCTGCTGCTCTTTGGAATACTGATAAAGAAATACCAGTTGTTGCTGTTAGAACTTGTATCAGTAACGATGTTCCTATATATGATAAGGATGGGGAAGAAAAAATTATAAAATCAGATCTCATTCCTATGTATCCTATTGTTGTATTAAAGGATAATGAAAGAATCGTAGCGAATGAATATAGTAATTTGTCTAGAAGTAATTTTAGTAGTACTAATTTTACTTTTTCTTCTAAATCGGGAATAACTTATTCTTTTCTTGGAGAATCTTTTAATAATATGAAACAAAAAAACATTTTAAGATCTCGAAATGTAAATAAAAGTATGAAAGATAGATTACAAAAATCAGTTGATGCATATAATATTTATAAAAATAAGGATGGATGGCATAGGGACTATATATATTATGATATGGTTCCAGGTTCAGATAAAGGTGTATTTGTTTATGATTATAAAGAAACACTATATTCTTTCCAAATGAAAGGGGATCCAAATATAGCTTTCCAAAAGATATCAGATCAAACAGGAGATGCACAGTTAGATTATGATCAAATATTTAATCCTAGGCAATCTTATAAAGCTACTCCTTGGACTGATGGTAAATTTGATTTTTTAGTTAAAGTATATGTTGGAACAAAAAGTCCTATAGGGACAGAACAAACTTTTTCTTTTGGCGTAAAACCAGAAGATCTATTTAGAGTATCTTACAAAGATATAGGAGGAGGTAATTCTAAAGTTGATGGTGTAAAAGAATGCCTAGTTGTTCCTCTTGATTTACCTCTGTTTGAATGGAATATAGAAAATTTTAGTTGTGTAATAAAAATTTCTATAGAAGAAATTGATGGTACAGAAACTCAAAGGACGCTTAGCCAAACTACTGCTGAATTTGCAGGAAATTTTGAACTTAATCCTGTAAAAGGAGTTTTTGAAAAAGTAGGATTGAAATTTGGTGCAAGTGCGAAAAAGACAATTACGACTACATTTGAAAAAACATTTACATTGGGTAATGATGAATTGGGGGATGTTATTGTTAATTTTTATGATCCTGTTGTTCTTTCTGGTGATTGGATTGAATATGCAGGACGTAGAGATACGGCATATTCAATTCCATTAAATAGTAAATATTATAATGGTTATTATAAAATAGAGTTGGCTCCTTTGAAAATGTATTAATGGATATGCTTATATGAATAAGCTAAATATGAAGTAAATAGTTTATAAATAACTATTTACTTCATATCTTAAATATAATTAGTAATAAAATGTAATAGTTTCTTTTATTTGATTTTGACGGTTTGACCAATATGAGTGAGAAATCATATTACTATTAGTGTCATGGATGAAAACTGTAATAGAATGAATAGTTTCTTCTGGTTTTATTTCTAGATAGCCATCTATATTTGTTCTTTTTACTTGATTAGGTATAATTGTATTTTTACCATTAGAGTATATACCATTCCCTTTATCTGTGTAATTTGCGAGATCAATAGGTGCTATATCATAATAAATGTATGCTATTGCATTATAAATAGGTGTTTTTGTGTTATCTTTGCTAATTCTAAGCACTTTTATTTCAATATATGATTCACTAATCTCTTCTATGCCATTATCTTTATTACAAGAAGATAGAATTACTATAATAAATAGTAAAATGCTAAGTTTATTAAATGATGATTTTTGCATGGCTTATATTTTATGTTGATTAATATTTCAAATGTAGTGAATATATTGTAATAGGCTATATGTAAAAATATAATTAATGTCTTTTTGTGTAAAATAGAAATAATAAAATACGGTTTACTTTATTGTGATCTTTTATATACATTGAGGATAGGGGTATTTGATGGTTTCCTGTCTTATAAGAAAACAATAGTCATTATGGAATCAACAACTGAAAAACGGAATATCTCTATGCTTTACTGGGATGAAGCTAAAAAAGGAATGATGGCAGGTTTCATCTTTTCTTTATTCATTCTTTTACTATTCTCATTCGTTTCTTGTGACAAGGATGAGGATACTTCTTTTGAAGAAACTCCTTACTATTTGGGGTACTTTGAAGGAAAGGTGAATAGTCAAGATATTTCTATAGCTAATCAGTCGAACTCTCATTCTTTTATTGATCATGGAAATTTTTGGCAGGAGGTAAATACCGATTTAAGCGGTTTCTATTGGGAGATACCATTAGGAGTGCATATCTCTGACTATCCTTATCCTATGCTGAGGATCTCATTGATTCCATTGAGAGAAGGAGAATATCTGATCGATAAGGGTAAATTATTGAATGAAGAGATAGAATCTACTGTTAGGATCACGAAAGATGACGCTAAAATAGTGTATCATCCACTGAAATCTTCATTTCGGATACAAGTGGATAGTATTCGTTTTCATGAGGGAAGTGGTACCCCTTATATTGAAGGGAAGATGGAAGGCATCCTATATAATATAGAGAATTCGGAAGATTCGATCGTCATAAAAGATGCTATATTCGGAATACACTAACTTGGAGCCGAATAATGATATAGAAGCAATATTTAGATTGAATGGGAGTTCTATATCATGATATGTCGAACTTTTATTCAATCTAAATATTAATATTAATACCTTGTAAGTAATGAAGAAGTTGTTTGTTCTGTTAATATTGCTTTTATCTTTTGGTCGATCGCAGGCCGCTGATATAGAAGCTCGTACCGGAATACTAGGAGGAGATGGATGGGGGCTTCAGACGGGGGCGTATATAAACTTTCCACAATCACGGTTGTTTTCTATACAAACGGGATTGTTGCTGCATACCGCAGGGAATTCGTTTTCATATGGAGATGATTGGAATATTGATTTTTTTGTACCCGTGTATGCTTCTTTTCATATTCCGTTGAGCGATAAAGTGAATCTCCGATTAAATGCGGGTGCTTACACCGGTAGTGGTGAATATTGGAATCTGGGAGCTACGGCGGCGGCCGGTATAGAGGTAAAAAGATTTTATGTGGGAGTGAACTATTTCCAGAATTGTGTCAATGACCGGGATTTGAAATTGGGGTTGTCGGTTGGATATAAATTCACATTATTTTAATCTTTTATATATTTTGAGGATAGGGGTATTTGAGCGTTTCCTGTCTTACGATAAAAACAACGAGAATTATGGAGTCAACAAGTAAAAAACAGAATACCCCTAAACTTTGGTACTGGGGGGAACCTAAAGGAGGAATGAGCCTTGAGGATTGTGAGAAAATAGTAAAAGAGATCCCGCATTTTGACAGGAAAACCCGGCTTGCGGATATGTATATAGCTTTTGTTTGACAGCAAGGGTTTCATTGTGGCATTTAACATAAGGAAGAGAGCCTGTTTTTATACATCGCTCTCTTTTTTTTATAACTTAGCCCCCAATTACTAAATCGAAGAACATGAAAAAGACTTTTTTATTAGCGATAGCCTTGTTGTGCTTTTGTGCCCCGATGAGCTTATTCGCGCAAAAACAGCTTGCTTTCAAGGATGGGAAATTCAAGATCGTCCAATTTACAGACATTCATTGGGATCAGAAATCATCTAAATGCGCTAAGACAGTCGCTACGATACAATCCGTATTAAAGGCGGAGAATCCGGATGTGGCAATGCTGACGGGCGACGTGGTGACAGCAAACCCCGGTTTGGAAGGATGGAAGTCGGTGATCGGGATCTTTGAGGAGGCCAAGATACCGTTTACGGTCATGATGGGAAATCATGACGCGGAGATCGTCTCCAAGGACGAGATTTATGCCATGCTTAGTAAATCACCTTATTTTATGGGCGAGAAGGGACCGGGTGATATCCATGGAGCCGGAAACTATGTGGTACCGGTCTACAGTTCGGACGGAAAGAAACCGGCGGCCTTATTGTATTGTATCGACTCCAACGATTATCCTACGCTGAAGGATTATGGCACGTATGATTGGATTCATTTCGACCAGATCCATTGGTATCGTGAGCAAAGTATGCGCTATACCAAGGAAAATGGCGGCAAACCGTTGCCAGCCTTGGCTTTTTTCCATATTCCTCTGTTGGAATATAATGAGATCGTTGGGGCGGAGACTACATTAGGACAGAAAGAAGAGGGAATCGCCTCTCCTAAGATCAACACGGGCTTCTTCGCTTCCTTGGTGGAAATGAAGGATGTGATGGCTACTTTCGCCGGGCACGATCATGATAACGATTATATAGGAATGTTATATAACGTGGGGCTAGCTTTCGGGCGTGTATCCGGATGGGACGCTTATGGAGATTTCGAGCGGGGTGGCCGTATCATTGAATTGCGTGAGGGCAAGTTTGAGTTTGATTCATGGATTCGTACCTCGTCCGGAAAGGAATATACGTATTATTATCCGTCTGGCCTGACCTCTAAGGATGAGGAAACGATGGAATTCTTACCCGCCAAAACGGTAAAACCTAAAAAGCACGGGGTAGCTTATACCTATTATGAAGGCAAGTTTAAACATACGGATCAGATCGCTTCCGGGACAAAAGTGAAAGAGGGTACGATGAAAAATATCTCCATTCAGGAGGCTCCGGCCAAGGATCATTTCGCTTATGAGTTCCGTACGTTGATAAATATCCCTGAAAAAGGTGTATATCGCTTTTATACGTATTCGGATGATGGTTCCAAACTATTTATAGACGGTAAAGCTATTGTTGATAATGATGGCTCTCATAATGCTCGTATAGCGAAAGGAAAGGTAGCGTTAGACGCTGGTTTCCACGAATTACGTGTTTTGTATTTCGAGGATTATATGGGCGAGGCCTTGGAGGTCGGGGTTTCCAGCCGTAAAATAAAGGAAGCTGTCTTACCAGAGGACTGGTATTATTTACCGGAATAAATATCCAGTTGTAGAGACGCAGCATGCTGCGTCTCCCACTGTCTGATAGTATCTTAGTCTTGTACGGCAGCTTTCGCTTTCTCTACTGCCTCATTGATATTACTGCAAATATTTTCTGCGCCAATCTTCTTATCGAATCCGGATTTTGTCAATACACGGTGTACATGTTCATTGACCCCGGAAAGTATCATATGGATATGCTCTGCCTCAGAAAGACGGAAAAGACTTTCCAAGTTATGCAGACCGGTAGAATCTATGAACGAAACCTTACGCATACGGATGATGCGGACTTTCGGTTTATCTCCCATACTTTTCATGATGCCGTCGAACTTATTCGCTACGCCGAAAAAGAACGGACCATCGATCTCGTATACCTCTACACCTTTAGGCAGGGAGAGGACTTCCTCGTCATGATGAATCTCGCCCTCGTCGGAAAGATCGATCTCATCCGTGGTGACGGATACATGCGTGGTCTCAGCCACACGGCGCATAAAAAATAACATGGCGATCAGAAGGCCGATCTCGATAGCGATCGTAAGATCAAAGATAACCGTCAGGAAGAAAGTCACCAACAAGACGGATACGTCGCTTTTCGGGTTTTTCATCAAGGAACGGAACGTACGCCACTCACTCATATTATAGGATACGATGATCAATACGCCAGCCAGACAAGCCATTGGAATGTGTTTGGTAAGCGGTCCGAGGAAAAGCAAAATCAATAATAATACGATGGCGTGAATAATACCGGCAACCGGAGTTCGTCCACCATTATTTATATTGGTCATTGTACGGGCGATGGCGCCGGTCACGGGAATACCGCCAAAAATAGGAACGATGATATTCGCCGCGCCTTGGGCGATTAGTTCCGTATTTGAATTATGCTTGTCGCCTGTCACACCATCCGCTACCGTAGCGGATAATAAAGACTCGATAGCCCCAAGGATAGCGATCGTAAAGGCGGAGGGAAGCAATAAGTTGATAGTTTCCATATTAAACGTGATCGGAGCCGGGGCTGGCAAGGAAGCGTTAATAGTAAACCGGTCTCCAATCGTCTCGATACCTGTAATACCCAAATGATTACGCATAATGTAAACAACGATCGTCATGATGACGATAGCGATCAAGGAACCCGGAATTTTCTTCGTTAGCCTCGGGCTTAACGTAATGATCAGGATACTAATGATACCGATAACGAATGCCCAAGGGTTAACCGTATCGAACGCCCCGAAATATGCGATCCATTTAGAGATGAAATCGGCGGGGACTTTATCCATAGTCAATCCAAATAAGTCTTTCATTTGTGTCGTGAAGATAGTGATAGCGATACCACTCGTGAAACCTACGACAATCGGGTAGGGGATAAACTTAATCACGGTACCGAGCTTCAACACGCCCATCAATACCAGAATAATACCCGCTATGACGGTAGCGATGGCAAGCCCTTCGATACCGAAGTTCTGTATAATGCCATAAACGATCACGATAAACGCTCCGGTAGGTCCGCCGATCTGTACGTTGCAGCCTCCTAAAAGGGAGACGATGAATCCACCGATAATAGCCGTGATCAACCCTTTCTCCGGACTTACCCCGGAGGCGATACCAAAAGCGATGGCGAGTGGTAGGGCAACTATGCCGACAATTATACCCGCCATGAGATCCGTCATGAACCTCTCTTTGGAATAATTTCTCAGCGCCGTAAAGAGCTTGGGCTGAAAATCAAATTTGTTCTTCATTTTTCTTCTTGCCTGTTTGATTTGAGGATGCAAAGTTAATAAAATAAAGAAGATGCAAAAAATCTAAAGACGCATTCCGGTTTTGTGTAAACAATTTAGGAGGATTTGTTGTTTCATAGTATAAAGGAGGAGAAGTTTTTCCTTGATAAATAAGTGATATCTATTGAGAGATAGATATTATTTAATGTTTGCGTAATCGATGTTTGGAAACAAATTCTTACTTTTGATCGGTCATAAGAAAAACGATATACAAAACAGACTCATTAATTTACTACATAAAATTAGCATTATGGAAAAAAGTATTAAAGGTACACGTACCGAGCAGAATTTATTGAAATCATTCGCCGGAGAATCTCAGGCAAGAAGTCGTTACACATTTTTCGCTAGCGTAGCCAAGAAAGAAGGTTACGAGCAAATCGCAGGTGTTTTCATGGAAACAGCCGAGCAAGAGAAGGAACACGCTAAACGTTTCTTTAAATTCTTGGAAGGTGGAATGGTTGAGATTACCGCTTCTTATCCTGCAGGCGTAATCGGAACAACCGCTGAGAACTTGGCAGCTGCGGCAGCTGGTGAGAATGAGGAGTGGGCTGAATTGTATCCTGAGTTCGCTAAGATCGCAGAGGAAGAAGGTTTCCCCGCTATCGCTGTAGCTTTCAAGATGATCGCTAAGGTAGAGGCAGAGCATGAGAATCGTTACCGTAAGTTATTGAATAATGTAGAAACAGGTACGGTATTTGAGAAAGCTGAGGCTATCTTGTGGCAATGTCGCAACTGTGGTTTCGTATTCGAGGGCAAGAAAGCTCCGGTTAACTGTCCGGCATGCGCTCATCCGCAAGCTTATTTCGAACCGATGAAACAGAACTATTGATAATTAAAAGTTGAGAATTGAAAATTGAGAATTAACATAGTTAGTAATTCTCAATTTTCAATTCTCAATTTTCAATTATTTAATCGGTGGGTAATCAATCGTATAATGTAATCCCCGGCTCTCTTTCCGTTCCATCGCTTGACGAGTGATCAAATAACCTACATTGATCATATTACGCAACTCGCATAATTCACGGGATGCTTTACAACGTTTGAAAAGGCTCTCTGTCTCCTCATATAAAATATCCAAACGGTTCCACGCACGGATCAAACGTGTGTTACTACGAACGATACCTACATACGCTTCCATGATCTGGTTTACCTCTTTCATGCTTTGGGTGATCAATACACGCTCTTCATTGGTGATCGTTCCCTCATCGTTCCATTCCGGTACATCTTGGTTAAACTCATAGCGATCCATGACGCTTAATGAGTGTTTCGCCGCGGCGTCGGCATATACAACTGCCTCGATCAATGAGTTTGAAGCTAAGCGGTTACCACCGTGCAGGCCGGTACAAGAGCATTCTCCGATCGCATATAGGCGACGGATGCTGGATTGCCCGTTTAAGTCTACCTTGATACCTCCACATAAATAATGGGCCGCAGGGGCTACCGGGATGTAATCTTTCGTGATATCGATCCCTAAGCTGAGGCATTTCTTATAGATATTGGGGAAGTGTTTCTTCGTCTCTTCCGGATCTTTGTGCGTCACGTCCAAATAGACATGGTCTTCACCCCGTTGTTTCATCTCGCTATCGATCGCACGGGCTACGATATCACGGGGAGCCAAGGAAAGACGGGGATCATATTTATGCATGAACTCCTCGCCGCCAAGGTTTCTCAATACAGCTCCATATCCGCGCATCGCCTCGGTGATGAGGAAAGAGGGACGGTCGCCCGGATGATACAAGGCGGTCGGGTGGAACTGGATAAACTCCATATCTTTTACGGAGCCTTTCGCGCGGTAAACCATGGCGATACCGTCTCCGGTAGCTACCAGCGGGTTTGTCGTATTCCGGTAAACGGCCTCGCAACCGCCTGTCGCCATAACGGTTATCTTTGACAAGAAAGTATGTACCTCGCCCGTATCCTCGTTCAATACATAGGCACCGAAACATTTGATACCGGGGGTATGGCGGGTGACGATAATGCCCATATGGTGCTGGGTGATAATCTCTACCGCATAATGGTTCGTGAATACGGCGATGTTGGGATGGTTGTTTACCGTTTCTATCAAGCTCGTCTGTATCTCGGCTCCCGTATTGTCGGCATGGTGCAGGATACGAAACTCGGAGTGTCCTCCTTCTTTATGCAGATCGAATTCTCCGCTTTCTTTCTTATCGAAATTAACTCCCCATCGGATAAGCGCCTCGATCTGGGCAGGGGCCTCGCGCACGACTTTCTCCACGGCTGCCCGGTCACTGATCCAGTCGCCGGCGATCATCGTGTCTTCTATGTGCTTCTCGAAATTATCTACTTTCAAGTTGGTTACGGAAGCGATACCTCCTTGCGCGAAATATGTGTTGGCTTCTTCTTGTCCGGCTTTACAGATAAGTGCTACGCTCTTGCCTTCATTGGCTACTTTCAGAGCGAAACTCATACCGGCGATTCCTGAGCCTATCACTAAGTAATCGAATCTTTGTACCATGTTTTCTACTGTTTAGGCTCACAAAGTTAGGGATTAACTGATTAGGTTGTTCCTTTTGCGCTTGCTTTTCGTACAAAATAAATATTGACTACAGGTTTCCCGGATAGAGCCTTGCGGGTTGTGTTACTGCAACCCGGCTTGCAGTGGAGGTCTTTAGAATTGGACGGATAATCCCAGCGTGAAGGTACGGGCTACAGGATAGATGGAAGTGGTCTCGATACCGGGTTCTACGCCATTCACGTTGATATTAGCGGGATCGCCTCCGGTATATCCGGTAAGTGTAAATACATTATTTACCGAGAAATAGCAGCGTAACGATTGAATCCATTTATTGTCTGGGAGAGGAATTTTATATCCCAAGGTCAATTCTTCTAATTTCAGGAAATTACCGTTCTCCAGAAAATAATCGCAATAGATCTTGTCTCCCTTGATGGCGTCGTTACGGGTATAAGCGTCTTCTAAAAGATTGGTAACCGGTACGTTTTGTAGCCCGTAGTACATTTGTTTCAGATTCAACAGGTCGTACCCCAGCCAAGAGGTGAAAAACAATCGTAAATCAAAATTCTTCCAAGTAAACGTATGGCTGAAAGAGAGCTGCACTTTCGGTACGCCGTTGCCGATAAAATTCTTGTCTTCCTCGGTTCGTTCCGTGGTCGGGATCTTTCTCCCGTCTTTGCTCCATACCAAGATATTACCCTCGGCGTCGGTTCCGGCATAGCGCCAACCGAAAAAGGAGCCGATTGGCTTTCCCTCCTCCAAGCGGATAGCCGGGCCGGGTAATCCGGGGGTGGGAAGATCATACAGATAGGTATAGCCTAGCTTGAACTGATTGTTGGAAAGACTTTTCAGCGTACTGCTCAATAGGCTACCCGTGAGGCTTGCCGAATATTGAAAGTTCTTGGTACGCACGGGCAGCCAGTTCATTTCCCATTCCAATCCCTTGGAGTCGATAGTACCTACGTTTGTCGTGATATTGTCATGGATCATGGGAGGCTTGATTGCGTTGTAGACAAACAGGAGATCTTTTGTCGTACGTTTGAATAGATTCAAGGAGAGCATGAGGCGGGAGTTAAGTAAGATCGCCTCGGCGCCTATGTTGGTATGCAGGCTTTTTTCCCAGCGTAAATCCGGATTGGGGTTATTGCTAGGTCCGAATACTTGTATCCATTTGCCATCTACCATGACTTTACCCGCTCCGGCGTACGTCTCTAGCGATTGGTAAGGGGAGAAATTATGGCGGCCCGATACCCCGTAACCAACCCTGAATTTAAGATCGTCCAACCATTCCGTTTGGAAGGCGGGTAACTCGCTCAAGCGTATACCACCCGAAAGGGCAGGGAAGTTGCCCCATTTATGATTCGCCCCGAATTTACTGGAACCTTCCCTGCGAAACGAGGCGGAAAGCATCAATAAGTCCCGGTAGGAATAATTAAACCGGGCAAAGACACTAATCAACTTGCTGGAATTCTTGAATGAGCTTAAAGTCGCTTTTCCATCGGTAAGGTAAGAACCGGTGCCTATGTTGTTCCATGTGAAGAAGTCGGTAGGAAAGTCGGCATTTCCGGCGTTCATTCCCGAATGATCCCAACGTTGGAATGAATAGCCTATCATCGCTTTGACCATGTGCTGGTCCCACGTATTATCGTAATGATTGGTCCAGTCTAGCGTCCGGTTTACATATTTGGAAGAGGTACGATCCGCTCGCCCTTTCCGGTTATTGTCTACGGATTCTTTGGCCCGTGAGGTCCAATAGACATTTTCCTCACTCTCTTCCCGGTTCTCGGCGAGCATAATGGTGGAGTAAAAAGGTTTGCTCCAGTTGATCCGTGCGGTTAGCGAGCCGGTCATAAACTGGTTCTCTTGTTGCCGGTTTTCCTCTTTTAGTGAGGCTACGGGATTATCCCGCTCGAAACCGGAAGGATAGAGATACTCCGTCTCCTCCTCATCGGTATAGATCGGGGCGGTAGGATTGGCTAGCATCGCTTGTTGGAAAGCTGTATGGTTACCTAGGCGCAAATGTTGTTTTTTGTAAGCGAGCGATACGGTTAGCTCCAGATAGCCGGAGAGGAGGTTTTGGCTGATATGGGTACGTAAGGCGTATTCCCGGCGGGAGGATACAATGTCTAGCCCTTGTCCGTCCCTGTAATTCATGGAGATACGGAACGCCCCGCTTTTCCATCCGTTTTGAATGGATAAATCATGATTTTGTTCCAAGGGGCAGGAGCGTATCAAAGCGGCTTGCCAATCCGTATGGTACCCTAGATCAGCGTCTCTCCCGGCTGCTACAAAGGCTTCGGGCGAAAGGACACGAGGTCTATTATATTCGTGAGCGGCCGCTAGGTAGGTTTGGTAATTGGCCTGCAACTTATCCGAGCTTTTACCGCTTTTGGTCGTTATCAAGATCACTCCGTTAGCCCCGTTCGATCCGTAAATGGCGGCGGAAGATCCGTCTTTTAATACCGATATGGAGGCGATTTCGGCTAGCGATAAACTATTCAAGGATACTCCGGGTACCCCATCTACCACGACTAGCGGATTGTTTCCGGCCAAAATAGACCCGGCGCCCCGTATCTGTATATCCGGTATCGAGTTTATATCGGACAAGGAAGATCCCGAGATGCTCATTCCGGCGATCAATCCTTTGATGCCTTGGATGGGATTGTTGACCTTCCCGGATAAGAACCGTTCCGAGGATACATAACCCACGGCTGATGTCAGTTCCTTGCGTGCCAAGGTTCCGTAGCCGATCGCTACCACCTCGTCCAAATTAAAGACGGCCGGTATCAATTGGATCTGTAAATGACGGTTATCGGGCCCTACCGTCCTTAGCTCCGGCTTATAGGCCAGATGGGAGATTTGTAGCCGGCACGAATCCTTATCCGTAAAGAAGCGGAAATACCCTTCCTCATTCGTTAGTCCTCCTTTACCGGAAAGAAGGTCGATTACCGAGACAAATTCCATGGGAGACCCTTTCTCATCCGTGATATAACCCGTAACCGGGACTGGATAGGGCTTGGGCTTCCTTGTATCGATCTTAGGCATCAACAAGATTTGTACGTCCATGATCTCATAGCGTATCCCGATCGGTCCGCATAGCCGGTCTAGTATTTTACGGATATCCGGCGAGGTTATTTTCTCATTGATTTTCTGTTTCATATCCAACTGAGTCTCGTTGTATAGGAAAAGATAAGGGGATTGTTGCTCTATTTTCCGCAATACATCCCTTAATTGAGTCCCATGTTCATTCAAGGTGATGGGAACCTCGATCTCTTGGGCCCGTGTATGCGGGACGCAAAGGAACAGAGCCGTTATTAAGAATGATATGTATATCTTGATTTGCATAGGGTGAATTAAACGGTTAATAGATATATCCTTCCGAGCGTTTCAATAAGGGATTGGCCGATATCGCCCGGGCAGGTATCGGATAGAACCGGCGATAACTATCGGAGGGTTGCTTATCCCACCAGATACCGGTCGTGAATAGGCCGAACCGGTTTAAATCGGTACGTCTTCGTTTCTCCGCTAGAAATTCACGTCCCCATTCATCCAATAATTCCTGTGCGGTAAGGACGGAGCCATCTTCCGGATAGCGTACTTGTTCCCAGTCTTCCGGCGCATAGTATCGTTTGCGTATCTGGTTCAAGATCGCCTCGGCCTTGGCTGGATTACCCAGACGAAAGGAAACTTCCGCCAGCGTATAATAAACCTCTGTCAGCCGTAACACTACCAGATTATTCGCCATCAGCCCCACGTCTCCGGATGGATAAAGCGGATATTTCACGATACGGATACCTGTATTCTCCTCGCCGGTCTTGATATTGGATGCGAGGGAGGTGAATCTTTTATCTCGTATGATCCACGGCGTATCGGAAGATAATTGTTTATCTGTGAGCGCTTTCTTTTCCGTATCGGATAGATGGTCGGAATAACGTGCTACTTGATCTATGAAAATGAGGGGGTAGTTTCCCCATTCCTCGGCGCCATACTGAAGCTGGTCGCTATTGTATATCTGTTGGGGTCCGAAGAGGAATAATCCCTCGTAAATGCCTTGTGAGAGTACCTTGAAGTTCTTCTTCCGGAGATCCGTATCAGGAAATTTGGAAAACGTGCGTCCTAACGTATAAGGGTAGGGCTTGCCGGATGGATCGTAAGAGGGACTGAGGTGACAACCATTATAGGCCGCCGGCAAATCCTTGCCACAGCCGAATCGTTCGGGCGCTTGGTAGTGCATAAAAAACAGATAGTAAAAATCGTCATATCCTACTTGCCGGGACTGGGGATAAGACCAGATTAATTCCGGACAATCTTGATTGCCCGCGTTCCATAAATCGGTCCATTCCGAGGTGAGAGAGTAAGTGCCGAACTCTCCGTTGATAATCCGTTCGCAAAGCGCTCCGGTCTGTTCCCACATCGGTATATTGATGTACCAAGACGCGTTAAAATAGAGCCTCATCAATAATACGGCCGCCGCTCCTTGGGTGATACGTCCCTCGTAATTCTTAGAGGGTGCCTTGGGTAAATCGGGGATGGCGTTTAATAAGCTCTCTTCTATAAAGTGGAAATTTTCTTGTGGGGTGGCTGAACCAACCTCTTCCTCTGTCGTGAGGGAGATCGCGGGGATGCGGAACGCATCCAGAAGTAAAAGTTGGAAATAAGCCCGTAAAGCGGTAAGCTCGGCGATATGCTGCCGCTTGTCGGACTCGCAGAGTCCGAAGTTATCATATGATAACTCTTGGATATCCGCCAATGTATTATTACAATATCCAATACCACCGTAGCAAGCGTTCCACATTTGCTCGCTGTTTTTCTCGTACGTATCCCATGTATGCTGGTGGATCATACGCCATACGCCCCCGTCTTCCCAATGCTCTCGTTTTTGGGTGATCACGAGTTGATCCGCCGATAACTCTTGCAGCCAGAAAGAGAAATTAGTCTCCGCCCATTTCGCATGCTCATAAGGACGGAGTACGGAGGCCATTAAGGATTCATAATCCGTATAATAATCCTCTTTCTCCAGCTGGTCGTATAGGTCTTCTTCCAGATCGAAGCAGGAGAAGAGCAGCGGGAGAAAAAGAAAGGTTAACAGCAGTGGCGCGTATCTCTTCATTGAATAAGAATCAAGTTCGTACCCGTGAGTTTATTGGTTTGTTGTAATACGGTTTCTAATTTTTGTGTCTTTAGAAAAGCGCCGGAGAAACGTTGGTCATCGTTTTCCGGACGTGTGTACATGAGTGAGACCTTATAGGTTTGTTCGATCAAGCGTACGATTTCATCTAGGGAAGCGTTATCATAAAAGATGATCCCTTTTCTCCACGAGGTAAGCCGTTCACTATCAACTTCCGTTACCGTATAATGTTCGTCATTCACGAAATAATCGGCTTTTTGGTTCGGATGCAACTGTACCAATTCTTTCTCATGCGCGTTATTCAGGCTCACCTTTCCTTCTACCAAGATCACGGAGATCTCATTTCCTTGATCGGAGGTCTGTACGCTGAAAGAGGTTCCCAGTACCTTGACCGATAAGCCGGAAGCATCAACTATAAAAGGCTGCTCGCTATTGGGAGTGACCTCAAAGAAGGCTTCTCCTTTGATTTTGACCTCTCGTATGGAAGAGGCGAAGACCTCCGGATAGCTTAGCTCGGAATTCTCTCTCAGATAAACGGAACTACCATCGGGTAAAAGGATCGAACGATCCTCTTGCGCAGCTATAATCGTTTGCCATTCGGCATTTCCTGTTCCCGCTTTTCCGCCTTGATTCAAGAAATAGACGGTAACTCCGGATACAAGCAATAGTAAGACCACCGCTGCTATCGAGAACCATATTCTTCGGGAAGAAGTTGAGACCAAAGAAATAACCGGTGCCTCTTCGGTTTGCGATTGAGATTCCGAGGGCGTGATGATCGAAGCGATCCGATTCCATTTCCGGTCCGTTTCCGGATCGGCTTCAGTCTCTTCCAAAGGATTCCATTCGGCGGTTCGCTTCCGGAAAGCGGCCTCCCATTCCTTTGAGACATGGATGGCTTGAAGCAACTCCGCTTCTTCCTCCGGGGTCGCCTTGCCTTTCAGATACCGTGTAATTATATGTTCGAATCGTTTATTCTCCATTTTCCTGTTTTACTAAATCTTTATTACCATTTCCAAAGACTAAGGAGCGTTCCCAGTAATAAGGCATAACGCCTTAATCCATCCCGGAATCGTTTCAAGGCACGGGTAATGTGTTTCTCCACCACTTTCTCCGTAATAGCCATATGTTCCGCTATCTCCCGGTTTTTCAAGCCATTCAGACGGCTGAGAACGAACGCTTCCTTGCATTTGGGCGGTAGTTCCTCCATAATCTGATCGATCGAGTCGGACAGTTCCTTTTGGATCAGCAAGGAGGAAGGGTCGGGTACGAAATCCGCCGCGTATAATCGCTCGGCAGTCTCGGTATCCGGTATCCGTTGCTGTACCGTATCGGCTATCTGACGGTGTTTTAAATAGTTTAGACAACTATTCCTTACCATCATGAAAAGAAAAGAGGTCAGCGAGATGTTATCCAGCAACTCCCTTCTTTCCCATAATTTCAAGAATACATCCTGTACGATATCCTCCGCCTCGTTTGTATCGTTGGTGTATTTCTGGGCAAATGCCTCTAAACGGGGAGAGAACTTGCGAAAAGCGTATTCGAACGCCTTTGCGTTGCCCCCTCTGATCTTATCGAAAAGAAGACGATCATCCGTTAGATACAATTGCTCACACATACCACTTTAGATAAAAGATTGAGGCAAATGTAACAAAAGTATTCTATTTTATGATCAAATCAATTTATTATATAACAACTAGGCCCGCTTTTACCCGCCCTTTATTCCTGTAAGATTATTTTATGTCCGAGAAGGGGGGGATTCCCCCTCTTGGTTGTTTTATCAAGCAAACGAAATAAATAAAATTAATTTAGTAATCTTAAATTGTAAAGCATGAAAAAGCATTTCTTCTCTTTGCGGGAAAGAGGTCTGTTCCTACTTCTTTTGGGACTTTTTCTTTCCTTTAGCAGTTATGCTCAAGACATTACCGTAAAAGGTGTAGTGAAAGACTCTAAATTCGGCGATCCGATTATTGGAGCTAGTGTCCTTGTGAAAGGAACAACGAATGGTACGATTTCCGATATGGACGGAAATTTCACGTTGGCAGCTCCGAAAGACGGGACTCTGACCATCTCTTATATCGGTTATAAATCACAAGAGATCCCGGTAAATGGACAGCAGAACCTGAATATCATTCTGGACGAGGATGTAGAGGCGTTGGACGAGGTGGTAGTAGTAGGTTACGCTACCGGTAGCAAGCGTACGATCTCCGGTGCGGTAGAGCGTATCAAGAAAGAGGATATGAACCAAGGTGTGGTGAATACGCCGTTGGAATCCTTGAAAGGTAAGGTTGCCGGTGTGGTAATCTCCAAGACGGGTGGCGACCCTGCCTCTAAGCCTTCTATCCGTGTACGTGGTACGACCTCTTTGTCCGGTGGTAATGATCCCTTGGTGATTATCGATGGCGTATTCGGTGATTTGAGCATGTTGGACGCGATCGCTCCCGCCGACATCGAGACGTTCACGATCTTGAAGGACGCTTCCGAGACCGCTCAGTACGGCTCACGTGGTGCCGCCGGTGTAATCGTAGTGACTACGGTGAAAGGTAAGAACGGTATGAAGACGTTGAGTTATAACGGCAACTTCGGTATCAGTAATGTTTATAAGAACTTGAAGATGTTATCCGCCGATGAGTTCCGCTCTACGGCGAAGGCGTTAGGCATGACTCCGCTGGATATGGGAGGTAATACGAATTTCTTCGACGAGATCGAGCAGTTGGGTTATACGCAGAACCATAACATCTCTTTCGGCGCGGGTAACGACGATTCGAATTATCGTGCTTCTGTAGGCGTGATCGATCAACAGGGTATTATCAAGAATAGCGGTATGAAGAATTATACGGCTAAACTGGACGCTTCACAGAATATGTTCAACAATAAGTTGAAAATCGAGTTCGGTATGTTCGGTTCCTTGAAACAAGTGGATTATACGAACGATTATGAGAAAACTTTCTATTCGGCCGCCACTTACAACCCAACCTTCCCTACGCATAAGAATGAGGATGGCAAATGGGATGAGGATCCCTACGCGAACGAGATCCAGAACCCGCTGGGACGTCTTGAGATACAGGATCGTGAGAAGAACGCTTACGTGAACGTACATGGTAAATTGACTTGGACGATTTTGGACGGGTTGAAACTGAGCGCATTCGGCTCTTATACGTATAACGTGAAGGAGAACATGAAGTATATCCCGAAAGATTTGAAAGCGATTACGCAGACTTCCGACGCTCATGGTTACCGTGCGGATAATAAGCAGAATATCTTGATGGGTAATATCCAGTTATCCTATAATAAGGATTTGAATGAGAAACATCATATCGACGCTTTGGCCTTGGTAGAGGGACAAAAATATCATTATACGGGATTTAGCGCCGGTGCCCGTGGCTTTGAGACGGATTACTTCGGTTATAACAACCTGAAAGCGGGTGGTACGGTGAAATACGGAGACGTGACTTCTTTCCAAAACGAGAATCGTCTGGCCTCATTCATGGGTCGTTTCAATTATATGTATGACAACCGTTTTATCGCCACCGTGAACTTACGTGCGGACGGTTCCTCTAAATTGGGTATGAATAATAAATGGGGCTTCTTCCCTTCCGCTTCCGCCGCTTGGGTGTTGAATGAGGAGGCTTTCTTGAAAGACGTGGATTGGCTGAGCCAGTTGAAACTACGTGCGGGTTATGGTCTGACCGGTAACCAAGATGCTATCGAGGCTTATAACTCGTTGGCTTTGATGAGCCCGAACGGCGTGACTTCCGTCAATGGAAATTCTACCGCTACCTATGGCTTTACACGTAACTCGAACCCGGACTTGCGTTGGGAGGTGAAAAAGACATTCGATGTGGGTGTGGACGCTGGTATCCTCGATGGCCGCTTTACGTTGACCGCCGATTGGTATACTTCCAAGACTACGGATCTGTTGTATAAATACGCGGTTCCGGTTCCTCCGTTCGTATATCCGGAATTATTGGCGAACTTGGGAGAGATGACCAACTCCGGCGTGGAATTGGCTGTAAGCGGTGGTATCGTGAAGACAAAGGATTTCGATTTCAACATGGGCGTGAATTTCTCTTACCAGAAGAATAAATTGAACTCCTTGAGCGGTTCTTATATGGGACAAGAGTTGCAGGCGAAACAATATATGGATCTGTCCAGTATGAGTGGTGCCGGTTTCGTAGGAAACAACCGTGTGGTTTATCAGATGGTAGGCCAGCCTGTCGGAGTGTTCTACATTCCTCGTTGCTTGGGCTTGACTCCGGCTTTGGATGAGAATGGAAACGCTATCGAAGGCCGCTATATCTACAACTTGGATCAGACGATCGATGGAAAAGAGGGTTTGGATACCAATGATGGTGGCGACCGTTATATCGCCGGCCAAGCCATGCCGAAATATTATCTGGGAATGAACTTCAGCTTCCGCTACAAACGCTTTGACTTGATGACGCAGATGAACGGCGCTTTCGGTCATAAGATCTTCAACGGTACATCGCTAGCTTATATGAACTTGAGCCAGTTCCCTACATACAACGCATTGGCTAAGGCTCCGGAAAGCAAGATCTACGACCAGTCGATCTCTGATTATTGGTTGGAAAAGGGTAATTATTTGAATATCGATTATATTACGTTGGGTTACAACATCGATTGCAAAAAGATCGAGAAATACGTGAAGAATATCCGTGTGACATTCTCGGTGAACAACGTAGCTACGATCACGGGTTACTCCGGTTTGTCTCCGATGATTAACAGTACGACGGTCGATAAAGATAATAATGACCTAGGTATGGATAACAAACGTTTCTATCCGTTATCCCGTACGTATTCATTAGGTTTGAGTGTTAACTTCTAAATCCATTTAAAGAGTCATGAAAAAGAAATTTATATATAGCTTTATGATAGCCGCTGCCGCCGCGGCATTTTCTTCCTGTTCTAATTTTTTGGAAGAGCGTCCTACAGACGCGTTTGATGAGGAGACCGCGTTCCAAAGCCCTACGTTGGTCTATGTAAACACGGTTGCGAGCCTGTACAATAATATGTTCAAGATCATGGGTAACGACCGTCATGTATATGACTTGAATACCTTCTCCAGCGATGAGGCTATGCTTCCTTGCCGTATCGGCGACTGGGAAGATGGCGGTTTATGGCAGAATATTTTCTTACACCGTTGGGGCACGATGAATGATTTGACCAAGAACTCTTGGGATTTCTTGTATGAGCAGATCGGAAAATGCAACCAGAGTGTTGATAAGTTGCAAGCCTTTGCCGAGGAACAACCGGACGTGGAATATTTCAAGGTTTATCTGGAAGAGGTCCGTGCGGTCCGTGCGTTTTTCTATTATGAGTTGTTGGATTTGTTCGCTCGTGTTCCGTTGGTAACTTCCTCTACGACACCGATGTCTGAGGTAAAGCAATCTGAGCGTAGCGTTGTATTTAACTTTGTCCGTTCGGAGTTGGAGGAGGCGTTGCCTTATCTTTCAGATAACCGCAGTAACCAAAAAGGTGAGTATTACGGGCGTATTACCAAGCCGGTGGCTTATATGATCTTGGCTAAGTTGGCGTTGAACGCGGAGGTTTATGCGGACGACAATTGGACGGACGGCAATCGTCCGGCTGGAAAGAACATCAAGTTTACCGTTGACGGTAAAGAGATGAACGCTTGGGAAGCTACGATCGCTTATGTGGATAAGCTGGAGGCTTTGGGCTATAAATTGCAGGGAAACTTCTCGGAGAATTTCGCCGTAGCGAACGAGACCTCGGTTGAGAATATTTTCACGGTTCCTATGGACCCGGTCGCTTATCCGGACGCTAAGGACTACAATTTGGTACGTACCCGCCATTATGATCATGCAACCGCTTACGGCCAATCCGGATGGAATGGCTCTTGCGCTACGGTGAAGGCGATGAACGTGTTTAAGTTCGGTACGGCGGATGAGGATCCTCGTTGTAAGCTTACTTATTTTACGGGCGAGGTAACCGGTCCGGACGGAAAGACGATCTATACGGAATGGGACGGACAGAAAGTGCCTTTGAAATATGAGCCGAACGCCCCGAAGGTATATATGGATGCCTCCGATGGTTTGTTGGTGAAGACCGCCGGAGCTCGTATGGCTAAATATGAGTTCGACCAGAATGCTCAGGATGGTGGAAACTTGCATGGAAATGACTGCGTGATCTTCCGTTTCGCCGACGCGTTGCTGATGAAGGCGGAAGCCAAGATTCGTCTGGGACAGAATGGAGACGATGAGGTGAACCAAGTTCGTAACCGTGTAGGCGCCAAACCGCTACAAAACGTAACGCTGGATACGCTATTAGACGAGCGTATGCTTGAATTAGCGTGGGAAGGCGTACGCCGGCAGGATTTGATCCGTTTCGGTAAGTTTACCGAGGCTACGGTAGACCGTTATGTAGGCGTGAAACATTCCGCCAGCTCACTGGATTATCAAGAGGATAAGACGGGATATACAACGGTATTCTCCATCTATGCCGATATCCTTAGCCTGAATCCTAACTTGACACAGAATCCGGGATATTAATACGATTCATTTTAATCTTTAAGGCTTTATCAGGGGGCTGTCCGTTATTGGGCAGCCCTTTCTTCTTTTTGCTTGATTTTCCCTAGTATCTTCGGGAATTTCCATATAAATAACAACGTACAGCAAATAGCGGCCGTGGCATCCGATACGGCTTCTGCCGCGTATACGCCGGTTACCCCCATAAAATGAGGTAATAGTAATGCCAAAGGAATCAAGAGGATTACTTTACGAAGCAAGGCGATAAAGATAGATATCTTAGCTTGTCCCAACGCTACGAACATATTCTGGCAAGCTCGTTGTAAGCCAAAAATCGTCATACCCGCCAAGAAGATGGGCATGACCCAACGGACGGTATCGATCAACTCCTCGTCGCTTGTAAAAGCGGAGGCTACGGTTGAGGGGAATAAGATCATGAATAGCATGAGTATCAAGTTGAAAGAGAACATAACGATTAGCACGATACGAAAACAATCTTTCACCCGCTGTTTGTCTCCATGTCCGTAATTATAGCTTATGATCGGTACGAATCCTTGGGCGAAACCGGTCAGCGGTACGCTAGCTAATTGCATGGCACTCTGTAAGATAGCCAATGCGCTCACATAGATATCGCCAAAATTTTTCAAACTACTATTCAAGACGAAACCGACCAGACTCTCCGTGCTGGCCATGATGAACGGAGAAATTCCCAAAGCGAACATCGAGAGTACGATTCTTCGGTCCAGTCTCATATACCGCCTTTCCAAAGGCAAGGAGGCACGTCTTGAGAAAAGGAAGCTCAATACCCATATGGCACTGCAAGCTTGTGATAGGATCGTGGCGAGCGCGGCGCCTTTTACCCCCATATCCAACCAGAAAATGAAGATAGGGTCTAATACGATATTCAATAAAGCCCCGATCAAAACCGAGCACATAGCGATAGACGGACGCCCTTGTGCGTTGATAAAGGCATTCAAGCCCGTGGATATCTCGACAAACAGAGTGCCCAGTAAATAAATAGAGAGATAATCCACCGCATATCCTAACGTATATTTTGATGCTCCTGTAAAAAGCAGGATCGGTTCCATGAAGGTATAGGTGATGAGGGAAGTGAATATAGTAAATAGGATAAGCAATATAAATCCATTTCCCACTATTTTTCCGGCCCGTTCCCGGTCGCCCTGTCCGAGAGCGATGGCCGCTAACGGCGAACCGCCCGCTCCCACGATAGCGGAGAAAGAGGAGATCAAGATCACGATGGAGGTGGTCACCCCTATACCGGCCAAAGCGTTTGTCCCGATCTCGGGAATATGCCCGATATAGATACGATCTACGATATTATAAAGTAAGTTGACAAATTGGGCCGCTACCGCCGGAAGCGCCATTTTGAAAACCAGCGGTAGCATACGTTCCGTACCTAGCCTAGCCTCGTATTTGTTCTTCATATTCAATCGGGATTTCAATTAAAATGGCTGCAAAGTTACAAGAACTTGTTGGATTATATAATCGAGTTCCATAAATTACCAGTTAATAAAAAACACTTAATATCTACCACATCTACAATTCCTTCTTATATGCCTTATAAATAAACATCTTATATAGTGGTTGTAGATAGAAAATATCTACAATTATCATTCTTTATCTACCATGTTTTGATAGAAAACGCAAGAAACCAAATTATCGTTTAGGTTCGTGTGTCGTAGTGCCTATATATGTAAAAGTAGTTTCTATTAGGGAAAACAAAAGTTTCGTGCTGAAGAAACTTTAGTTTCTATATAGGGAAACAAAAGTTTTCTGCTTGATAAACTTTTGTTTTTTACCATAAAAACTGCAAATGCTTATATGCTAATATTTTAAATACATAATACAACTAGTAGATACGTAGTGTGCCGCGTCTCCTTGCTGGCTGATCGTATCTCAAAATCACTATTGAAAAACAAATATTTTAGTGGTATTTATAAAATAAATTTTATAACTTGCGTTTAAGTTGTAAACTGTAATCTAAATGAAGAGAACACTAGGACTGACTTTGCTACTTTTCGCTACCCTTTTTTCTTGTATGCGCCAAGAAAAACCATTACCTGCGGAATTATCTCGTGCGGAATCTGTGATGTGGGAGCATCCGGATAGCGCATTATCTATATTACGTTCTATGCCTCAATCATCACTCTCTAGCGGAAAGAACTATGCTACTTGGGCGCTATTGTTGGCACAAGCCCGGGATAAGGTATATGGTAAACGCCTTCCGGATTCGTTGAATATCCCTTCCTCGGATAAGTTGGTTCAAGATGCGATGGATTATTTCGAGAAAGAGGATGACTTGAAAAGGATGGCGCAAGCGTATTATTATAAGGGACAATTATTGGAGGATCAGAAAAAGTTAACGGAAGCGATACCTCTCTTTTTAAAGTCTAAAGATATAATGACAAGGTTGGATGAGCCGCTTTTTACTTATCTGATCTGCCAATCATTAGGAAATACGTATCGTTATCAAGATCTTTATGAAGAATCGTTGGTACAATTAAAGGATGCTTATCAATACGCATTACGATCAGGAAATGGAGAACGGATATCTTATGCTCTATCGGAGCTGGGAAGAACTTATGTGCATATAAATGAGATGGATAGTGCCTTATTCTATTTTGGTAAATCATTGGAAAATGCTAAAAGATTAGGAAATTTAGAACTTGAAGCTATGGCTATGGGAGAGCTAGGCGTTGTTTATAATGAGTTAAGTCAAGGAGAAAAAGCTTTACATTACACTAGAAAAGAGCTTGACTTATGTTTACAAGTATCTTCCTTACATAAGCTTCCTCAAATATATTACAAGATAGGTAGTGCTTTTTGGAGTTTGGGGCAACTAGACTCAGCAAAGGTCTACTTTCAGAAATCTTTAGAAACGGACAATTTGTATACGCTAAGTGAAGCCTATGAAGTGTTATATTATATATGTGTAGAACAAAAACTTTACAAGGAGGCCATAGAATATAATAACCAATATCTTATTTACTCAGATTCGCTACAGGTAATAAATCATGCTGGAGAATTGGCTGAAATTCAGGCTCGGTATGATCATGAGAGATTGTTGAACATAAATAACCAGCTAAAACTAGAAAAAACGAATCAAGAGATAATCGGCTTGTTTGTCACTGCGGTTCTGTTGATTCTTATAATAGTCTATCAATATCGTGTATTGCGGAAGGAAAAATCTTTAGCGCATGCTAGAGAGCAAATACGAATTTACAAGGAATCGATAAGAGAGAATGAGAATCGTATAAAAGAAAATGAGCAATTGATCGCCACGTTAAATAATAAACAGCAGGAAATCGACGAGATTGTTTCAGAGAATAAAAGTTTATTGGATCAAAATGCGGAGTCCCATAAAGAGATAGAGAAATATGAAGAGCTACTGAAATCCTCATATAAGAAACTAGATGAGCAATTACCTTATTTCGATAAATTGAAAGACCTAAAAGAGCATCCTAAATATCTGAAGGATGCAGATTGGTCATTAATCATAAACTGGACAAACTTGCAATACCATCAGTTCTATACACGGTTAGAGAAAGATTTCCCTGATTTCTCCGAATTAGATAAGCGATATTGCTGCTTAATCAAGATGGGGTTCAGTTCTTCCCAAATAGCTGTTTTTGCGAACTCTCTCCCCGAGTCTGTATCCAAACAGAAACAGCGTATCAAACAGCGTATCAAAAAAAGCAAACAAATACCTTCCGACGTAAGTTTCTTACTAGATCAATATCTCAAAGAGTACTAAAAACAGGGGATGTCCATATGTGTGTTTTTAATTTATTGATTATCAGTGCTATCTGGTCTTGATTTGTCCATGTGTGTTCCTTGACTATGTATGAAAATGAGTCTACATTTGTGCTAGACTTTTATACAAAAGATATGCGTTTATACTCCATTATTATTCCTGTTTATAACAGGCCGGATGAGCTTGATGATCTGTTATCAAGCCTTTGCAAGCAAACCTATGTCCATTTTGAGGTTATCGTGGT
>NZ_QTLZ01000031.1:0-46682 GCF_003635425.1 Parabacteroides sp. AF27-14 | reverse complement strand
CTGAAATAAACAATAGCAAAAAGGGGCTGTCACACTTTTTGGACAGCCCCTTCATTGGCTATTGAAGCATACTTACTTTTTTACTAACAAGAGCCATCTCTCTACAACTAATAGATAAAGGAATTTCTATTTGGAGCGAGTCATGATATAATCGGCCAACTGGATCAAGGATGTCCGGGCCCCGGATTCTGGCAATCTCAAAAGAACATCGACTGCCTTATCATGATATTCCTTCATGCGGGCCTCGGCATATTCGATTCCACCGTTCGCCTTGGCAAACTCAATCAAAGAATCGACATTCTCCGCCGCGAAATCCTTCCGTAAAATCATATCCAAATAACGGGCGGCCTCCTCTTCCCTACCCTGCCGCAAGGCATATAATAATGGAAGCGTAACCTTACCCTCACGAATGTCATTTCCCGTCGGCTTACCGATATTCGCCTCCTTGAAATAATCAAAGATATCATCCTTGATCTGGAAGCAATACCCCAGATGCTCGCCAAACTCACGGCAAAGAGCGATCACCTCCGCAGAGGCGCCCGATGAAATGGCCCCAATCTCCGTGCAAGCGGAAAGCAAGGTAGCCGTCTTCTTCTTGATAACTTGCAGATAACAATTCTCGTCTAAGATACTCTCCTCGGCGGTCTCCAATTGCTTGATCTCACCTTCGGACAAGTCTCTGCCTAAATTAGAGATAATCCCGACAATCCGCAAATCGCCGGTTTGTATGGAACGGATCAAAGCGGTAGAAAGCACATAATCACCTACCAACACGGAAATACGGTTATCGAAGATAGCGTTCAATGAGGGAACGCCACGACGTTGCTTCGTCTCATCGATCACGTCATCGTGAATCAATGTAGCGGTATGCAAAAGCTCCAGCAAAACAGCGGAATTGATCGTGTTATCCGTAACCTGTCCACAGACCTTGGCGGTAAGGAGCACCAATAACGGACGCACATGCTTCCCGGTAGAATTCAGTATAACGTCGATAGCCGATTGTAACCGGGTCGTCTCGCTGCGTAGAGATGCCTCGAAATCCTTATTGAAACGTTCAAATTCAGCGGAAACCGGTTCTTCTATTTTCCTTCTTTCATCCATAATTCCATGCAAAGATTCGCAAAAGTAACAAAAACTATCGAGTAAGCGAGTTTTTTCGTACATTTACCCAGATTTTGTCCCACTAAAACGTGTTAAAAGTAATGAAGTTATTCCTTATAGATGCGTATGCGTTAATTTATCGCTCCTATTACGCCTTCATCAAGAATCCGCGTATCAACTCCAAGGGTGTGAATACCTCCGCCATTTTCGGTTTTATCAACAGTCTGGAGGATGTATTAAAACGTGAGAACCCGACTCATATAGCGGTGGCCTTTGACCCGAAGGGACCGACCTTCCGCCATGAGGCCTTCGAGCAATACAAGGCACAACGGGAAGAGACGCCGGAAGTGATCCGGCAATCCGTCCCTATCATTAAAGAAATCATAGAGGCTTACAATATTCCGATTCTGGAAGTACCCCGCTACGAGGCGGACGATGTGATCGGCACCGTGTCCAAACAGGCGGAGAAGGAAGGCTTCGAGGTGTACATGATGACGCCGGATAAAGATTACGGCCAATTGGTGTCCGAACATATATTTATGTATCGTCCGAAATTCGGAGGCGATTACGAGATCATGGGCGTGCCCGAGGTCTTAAACAAGTACGGCCTCACGAGTACGGAGCAAGTGATCGACTTGCTGGGACTGATGGGCGACGCTTCCGATAATATCCCCGGCTGTCCGGGTGTCGGCGAGAAGACCGCTCAAAAACTACTGACCGAATTCGGAAGCATCGAGAACCTGTTAGCGAACACTGATAAGTTGAAAGGCGCGCAAAAGAAGAAGGTGGAGGAGAACGCCGAGCAAATCCGTTTCTCCAAATTCTTGGCGACGATCAAAACGGATGTCCCTATCGAGTTTGATGCCGCCCGTTGCGTTCGTGAAAAGCCAAACGAAGAGCGCCTGACTGAGATTTACACAGAATTGGAATTTAGAACATTTATTAACAAACTAAGTTCTGAGCCGGTCAAAGCCGCTCCGAAAGGTCCCGTTCAAGGCGATTTGTTCGCGATTTTTACGCCCGAGAGTACGGAAGAGCCAAAAAAATCGATTCTCACGGACTTAAAGTCCACCCCTCACAACTATTATTTAACTGATACAGAGGAAAAACAAGCCGATTTAGCCCGCTTTTTATTGGGTCAAGAATTTTTCGCTTTTGACACGGAAACCGACGGCATCGATCCCTTGAAAGCCGGACTGGTCGGAATGTCGTTCGCCGTGAAAGAAAACGAGGCTTGGTATGTTCCTGTTCCCGCCAACTCAGTAGAGGCGGCGAAAGTAGTGGAACGCTTCTCCCCTGCCCTGCAAAATCCGAAATCATTAAAGATCGGGCAAAACATCAAATTCGATATTTTGGTACTTCGTAAATACAACGTGAAGGTAGCCGGTCCTCTGTTCGATACGATGATCGCCCATTACCTGCTGAATCCGGAATTACGGCACGGAATGGATTACCTAGCGGAGACCTACCTCAAGTACCAGACCGTCCACATCGAGGAACTGATCGGCCCAAAAGGAAAGAACCAGTTATCGATGCGAAACGTACCCGTGGAGCAAATCGCCGAATACGCCGCCGAGGATGCGGACATCACGCTCAAGCTAAAGAATTATTTCGCGCCCGAGTTAAAGAAGGAAGGACTGGAATCCCTCTTCACCACGATCGAGATGCCATTAATATATGTATTAGCGGAAATGGAGGCCACCGGCGTCACGCTGGATACGGTAGCGCTTAAGCAATCTTCGGGGGAACTTACCGCCTCCATGAACAAGCTGGAGCAAGAGGTTTACGAGCTGGCCGGCACGGAATTCAACATCAACTCCACGAAACAGGTCGGCGAAATCCTTTTCGACCGCTTGAAGCTGGACGAGAAAGCGAAGAAGACCAAAACTGGCGGTTACAGTACCAGCGAGGATGTATTGGAGAAACTTCGCAACAAGCATCCCATCATCGGCAAGCTCCTTGAATACCGCGGACTTAAAAAGTTATTAAGTACCTATATCGACGCTCTACCCGAGTTGATCAATCCGCAGACCGGAAAGATACATACCTCTTTCAACCAAGCGGTAACATCTACCGGACGCCTCAGCTCTACCAATCCGAACCTGCAAAACATTCCGGTACGGGACGATCTGGGCCGTGAGATCCGTAAGGCATTTATCCCGGACAATACGGATTGCCTCTTCTTCTCGGCCGACTACTCCCAGATCGAGCTTCGTATCATGGCCCACCTGAGCGGTGACCCGCATATGATCGAGGCTTTCCAAAGCGGAGCGGATATCCACGCCGCCACAGCCGCCAAGATCTACGGAATCCCGGTAGAAGAAGTAACCAGCGATATGCGCCGGAAGGCGAAAACCGCCAACTTCGGTATCATCTACGGCATCTCCGTCTTCGGGCTCGCCGAGCGTCTGGGCATCCCTCGTTCTGAGTCCAAGGAACTGATAGACGGTTATTTCAGCACCTACCCCCGCATCAAGGAATACATGGAGGAGAGCATCAAGGTAGCCAAGGAAAAAGGATACGTAGAGACCATTTTCAAGCGCAAGCGTTTCCTTCCGGATATCAACTCACACAACGCCGTCGTACGCGGCTATGCCGAGCGAAACGCGATCAATGCCCCTATCCAAGGGAGCGCCGCCGATATCATCAAACTAGCGATGGTACGCATTTACGAACGCTTTGAGGAAGAGGGATTGAAAAGCAAGATGATCCTCCAAGTACACGATGAGTTAAACTTCAATGTCTACAAAGAGGAAGCCGAGGAGGTAAAGAAAATCGTGCTGGAGGAAATGGAAAACGTCATGAAACTACAAGTCCCCTTAATCGCCGATTGCGGCGAGGGAGAGAACTGGTTGGAGGCGCATTAAAATAATGCCGGAATTCCCCTTAAAAAAACATGTACGTGTTTTTTTAAGACCATAATAGCCTAAGTAAAAACAACAGGGTGTCCTAAATCGCCGGAAGCTTTTTAGGACACCCTATTTATTAGTGATCAAAAGGAACTCTTATTGCTTATAAATCTTCTTAGAGATTATTCCATCCGCCGTCTTTATACGTAAGATATAATGCCCGGAAGGTATCGACAAGGTAGTCGTATATTGTTTCCGGCTATCTATGGTAGTTCCCCAGACAGACGCGCCGTCGTAAGTATAAAGCATCATATTTTCTATCGCCACATCCGATTGAACCGATAATAGGCCGGAAGCGGAATCAAACGCATATTTCAAATCCGAGACAGACGGCTCGGTAACCTCATTAGAAACCACTAGCGAACCATCGATCTTTAGGCAGAACGTACGATAGCTTTCACGGATATCCGTATACTTGGTTTCCCACAGCTCACTCAAGTCACCTTGGTAAGTAGCCATTACGGCAAGCATATCACCAATACCCCAATCAAACGAGCCACTATAAGATACCGTCTGGCTCTTCCCTGCCGGAATCTCCAGCCAATTATTCACCTCCCAACTGTAATCGTCTATCGAGAGATTAGGATCTCGCACGTAAAGGCCGGCCGTACCTTGGAAATTCGTTTTTTGCTTGTTATAGAAAGTCACCTCAAAGGTAGCGGTCCCACTTTCCGCATCATACTCGACCTTTACAGGATCAGCGGTCAAGCTATTCCGTGCCTGTGAGAAAGAAATAACGCTATCCTTCACATCCAACAAGATATAATCATACGGATGATTTACCGAACGGATCGGACGTAGGATGCTATCTCCTTCCATTCCTCCCAGTACGTACATATACAGAGTAGCCGTAGTATCCGGGATACCTAGGGACTCACAAAGGAAATCTTTCGTTATATAATTACCTAGCTGAAAGTCCGCGATCGTATCTAAAAATGCCGCTTCGCTAACAGGCAACTCCACCGCCTCATTCTCCTCGAAAAAGGCTAATGTATGGACATAGCTCCCATCTTGCCCCAAGTTAAATAGGTTATAAGTAATCGGAAACTTCTCACCAAGCTTGATACTTTCAATATCTTTAGTACCCAAAGAACTGATCGTTAACAACTTCACAGGCTTCGAGTCATCAGACGGTTTGCGGATACCCGTGATCATGGCTTGGCGTTCATTGTAAGTACGTAAATTATCGCCAATCGCACCTAACTCAAAATATCCACTGCCAAACCAGCCCGTATTTAAATGGAAAAGTCCGCTCCGATTATAGCCATCGCAAACAAATGCCCATTTATAGGCCTGATTATTTTCTCCGCTACCTCCTTCATAATAAACCGGACGTTGAGCGGCTAGTTCCGTTTTCAGCAGATCCGTCCATTCTTTTCCGGAAAAGAAGGTCCTATCATACAATTGTATATTCTTATCATATCCAAAATTATTAATGAAAGCCTTCCGTACATCTTCTTTATTAGCCCCCATATCCCATTCATAATTCATATAGGCAGCCGCTCCACAATGAAAAATCAGCGTGGAAACAGCCTCTATCTCATCCCAAGAGGAAGACTCATCAAGAGTAGCAGGCATATTTTCCCAATCATACGTTGTATGCCCAAAATTAGCGGAAACAACCAACGTACTTCCCGGATTCTTATAATTTACGTTACCCATACCGCTTTTCGGATATTGATAATAATTCATGATCTGCGCCATAGCGACACCTTCCCCACCCGCAAAAGTTAGAACATCATTGACAACCGGGCACATCTCATTGTAGGGAGCATCATCCTTCCATTCCGTTTTAATCAAAGGGATCACCGCCTCTGGAAACCGTGAAGAAGCCTCAACACTATCCACCGCTAGAGGCATCCCGGACCGTAACGCCTTTACATAATGGATATACATACGCATAAAATTCTCCATCGTAGCGGACAGACCTTTCTCCGGCAAAGCCCCCTTATCGGATATACCCAATAACTGCTTTCCACGATCTTCTCCGGATACGATTACAAAACCTTGGTTATCCCCTGCGTTATACAGGTAAAGTAAGGCATTCTCCACACTCGAGGAACGTAATTTAGAAGGGGCCTCGATGCCTTCCTCCGTCCCTACGTAGGCCAACTTAAACTCAGGAAAAGAACCGGCCCTCAACACCGAGGTATTCTCCATCGAATACTGTTGCTGGGCAATCCGGAGCGCTTCGGCCGAACCTATCGGATCAGCTGAAAGTGTTTGTACACATAGCGTAGCACAAGCTAACAAAGCCAAGTAGACGTGTTTCATTGACATAAAGTTTTGAATGAATATTAAATACTAATACATACAAAGTTATCAAAAGCTTTCAAATTCTTTCTATACATAGGCAAGTCTCTACGCTAATTCATGCAAGAAAATTATGACAAATTAGCCATATGTATACATATTTCATCATATTCTCTTATTTTTGCGGAGATAAGGATCAGTAAATCTAATGGTATGATGAAAAATATCGATGATATCTTTCTTTTACAACGAATCAAAGAAGATGACGAGGCGGCATTCAAATATCTCTTCGACACCTACTTCACCGCTGTGTATCGACTTTCTTTTTTCTATATAAAGAAAGATACGTTATCGGAGGAAATAGCATTGGATGTATTCACGGCCCTTTGGGAGAAACGAAAGACAATCGAGATCAAATTATCCATAAAAGCTTACCTCCTCACCTCTGCCCGTAACCGGACCTTAAACTATCTCCGAGACCATGAACAAGAGCTTTACACGGAGAATATATCCCTTTTCGAATCCGCTATCGAGGAATATCCTCTCGAGATGAAAGAACTGGAACAACTGATAAACGAAGCCATTTATGCCTTACCGGACAAATGTAGGGAAGTCTTCTTAAAAAGCCGTATGGAGAATCGTTCTAACAAAGAAATCGCCACGGATATGAATATCACGGTAAAAACCGTAGAAGCCCAGATAACCAAAGCGCTCAAACATATTAAAACTCATTTAGGGAAAGGCTATCATTATCTTTTCTGAAAAAATTTCATTCGAGACGTTAGGGTTCTTTTCCAAAACCGTGTCTCTATTATAAAAGGCTAATTTCGGTGTAATGGAAAAAATCATACCATGGGGGCTACTTATAGCTCAATTAAAACACGAATCCACCCCGGAACAAGATGTATTGTTCGACGCATGGATAAAAGAAACGGATAACGCCGGGTTATTCGCCGACATCACCTTGCTCTGGGACAAAATACAAGAAGAGGTATCGGAAGCGAAACCGGATCTGGCAGTTTCTTGGGAAAAGATGCAAACTCGTATACATGCGGGCCAACATAAACAAAGAAATTTACGCCGGATCAAGTACTCAGTTATCTCCATCGCTGCCAGTATCTTATTACTGTTAGGTATCGGTTATAGCTATCAATTCGTACGGCAATATAATACAAATCAATATTATTCCGCCCTGAACGGGAAATCCAAAATAATCTTACCAGATAGCTCTGTTGTCTGGCTAAATACCGGCTCTACCCTTCAATATGCCTCTTCGTTCATCCATAAACGGCAATTAGTTCTGGAGGGAGAAGCCTCCTTTGAGGTCACAAAAGATAAAAGGCACCCGTTTATCGTCTCCAGCGGAGACTTAAAAGTAAAGGTATATGGAACGAAGTTCAACGTATATTCCTACCCGAACGATAATAATGCGAAGATCGCCCTTCGTAGCGGATCGGTATCCGTATCACTAAAAGACGGAAAGGAAGCCTTTCTAAGCCCGGGAGAGATCGCAAGGATCAATAAAAAGGAGCAGACATTGAAGATTGAACAGTCGGATGTGGAGCTAGAGACATTCTGGGCAAAAGAATCAGTATTCTTTAAAAGTAAGTCGCTCGGCTATATCTGTAAATATCTGGAAAGATGGTACAACGTGAAAATCAATGTCGATCCAAAGATAGCCGAGAGTCAATTCTATACGTTCACGGTAAAAGATGATTCCTTGGAAACGATATTACGAACTTTGTCTAAGATTAATCCGATAAAATATACATTCGATGATAACAACCGTGTAACAATAAGTAGTGTAGAACCTTAAATTATTTTGCCTATGAGTATATGACAAAAGACAAAAGGCATAATTTGATTATGCCTTTCGGGGGCATCGCATGCCCTCATAAACGAAAAAAAACGTGAGTTATGACAAAAGTTGGCGCTTTCCGTAGCTCACAGATTCTTAATCTTTTATTAATACAAAAGTATGAAAAATTATTCCATCTTTAAACATTCATTTTGCACTTTATCATTATTTATAGTGATGCTCCTCCATGCGGGAGTAACCTATGCGCAAGAAAAGCTTCGTATTTCTTTCTCTAATGTCTCTCTGGAAGAGGCTTTGAAAAAAATTGAGTCCGCAAGTAAATATACCTTTTTCTATGATGACAAGAGAACGGATCTTTCTCAGAAAGTCTCCGCTAACGCAAATGGTCAAAGTATAGAGGAGGTCCTCAATGCTATGTTAAAAACCACAAATCTCACCTACGAGATCGATAACCGCCAGATCGCTCTTATTATTAAAGAAAAGAATGGTATATCGCAAAAGAGCAAGAAGATTTCCGGTGTGGTAAAAGACGAGAATAACGAACCGGTTATTGGCGTCAGCATCGTTCAACGCAATACCACGAACGGAACGATCACGGATTTGGACGGACGTTTCTCTATGGAATTACCGGAAAACAGCTCGATAGAGATTTCGTATGTCGGCTATGGAAAACAAATTATCCCGGTAGCGAACAAGAGTAATTTCGATATCGTCTTGAAAGAAAACTCCTTGAATCTGGATGAGGTAGTAGTCGTTGGTTATGCCAGCCGCAAGGTTGAGGATATCACCGGAGCCGTTTCCAATATCCGTGCGGACAAGACGAATATAGGAGGAGCCTCTACTTCGGTGGATCAAATGCTTTCCGGTCGTATCTCCGGTGTACAGTTCAAGCAAAACACCTCTCAGCCCGGTGGTGGCGGTAAGACGATTATCCGCGGGCGTAACTCTCTTTTCTTAAATACGGACCCCTTATATGTAGTAGATGGTTTCGTCGTAAACACACCTAGCGCTCCTAGTAGCGGAATGGCGTTCAACGCTCCGGACCGTGATCCGCTGAACTCTATCAACCCGAACGATATCGAGAGCATAGCGGTCTTGAAAGATGCCGCCGCCACCGCTATTTATGGTGCTCAAGGCTCTAATGGTGTATTTATCATCACGACCAAAAGAGGTAAACAAGGTAAAATTCGCATATCCTATGATGGATATGCCGGCGTACAAACTGTCGCTAACGAGTATGACGTCATGAACGCACAACAATATATGCGATACAACAACGCTTTCAATTTGACCAGCTTTACCGAACAAGAGATCAACGCGGCACAAGCCACGAATTGGTTTGATCAAGTAACCAGAAACGGCTTCTTGCAAAGTCATAATGTAAACCTTTCCGGTGGTTCCGAATCACTTAAATATTATTTCTCCCTCGGATATTACGGAATGGACGGTATCGTGAAAAATACTGGAATGGACCGCTATACCGGAAGAAGTAATATTGAGTATAAGAAAGATAAATTCACCTTCAGTTCCAATATTTTCGCTACCCATATCTTGGATACGAACCAGCCGACGGAAGGTGGTACCCGTAATTCCGTCATCTCCTCCTCCATCGCTTTCGCCCCCAACGTAACCGTACGGGATCAAAACGGAGCGTATAATAAAGATCCGAACAATGATTTTATCGCCAATCCGGTTTCTTTATTAGACATAAACGATAAGATCTATACGGACAAATTAAATTTCAGCGCAGGCGCTTCTTACGAGGTATTACCCGGATTGAAACCGGAGATCAAGCTTACCTACGACGTACAAAACGCCCACCGCAGCTTCTATGTACCGTCGACAACCGCATATAATGGAAACTTTACGCACGGAGGAACCGCTAGCCAAAGTTCGATGAGAAGTACCGGTATCTCCTTCGATGGCTTACTTCATTATGATGCCGTATTCAATAAAAAACATCACGTAACCGGGTTATTAGGATACGAGTATTACCAACGGGATAACAATTATTTCCGTGCGGAGAACTCAGGTTTTGGTACAGATGCCACACACGAAAACAATCTAGGTGGTGGAAACGCTCCCAAGATGAGTTCTTCCAAAGATCGTCGTAAAGATATCTCCGGTTTCGGACGAGTCGATTATTCTTTCGATGATAAATACCTCGCTACGGTAACGTTAAGACGTGACGGATCTTCCGTATTCGGTGGTAATAATAAATATGCTTATTTCCCGGGTGTTTCAGTAGGTTGGAAAATAGACAAGGAAGATTTTATGGCCGGAGCCGCAGATAAGGTCGATATATTAAAACTCCGTCTGGGTTACGGACAATCCGGTAACTCGGGTATCGATCCTTACCAATCTCTTTCTAAGTATGATATGACAACGAATGGCATTCTCGGACAAAACAAAGTATCCGGAGCCACGCTAACGAATTATATGGAAAATCCGGACTTGAAGTGGGAAACTACCTCACAGGTCAACTTGGGTATCGACTATGGCTTCTTCAGCCGTTTATCGGGTAATCTGGATTTCTTCGTGAAAAACACGAAGGATATGTTAGTTCAGGTTTCACAATCACCTATGACCGGCCATAAATATCAATGGCAGAACGCCGCCTCCATGCGAGTATGGGGTCTTGAGTATAGCTTGAACTCAACCAATATACAAACCCGGGATTTCGAATGGGATACACAGTTGAGTTTCTCTTGGACAGATAATGAGATCACGGATTATAACGTAACCGACGAAAGCACGGTAGCGGCGTTGAATACGATCGGTGTTATCAAGGGAGAGCGCACGAACTCATATTATACCTACGTCATCGACGGCATCGATCCTTCCAGTGGCTCGTATCGTTTCAAGGATTTAGATGGAGACGGTTCTATCACGGTCAAAGACAAAGCGATTCTCGGGACTCCGGATCCCCGGGTAATCCTAGGCTTCGGCAATACATTCAAGTATAAGAACTTTGCTTTAGATATCTTCTTTAACGCTAATTTCGGCAATAAGATGTATAACTACTCAGCGATGAACTTCACGCTGCCGAATACTTTCGAGACTTCCAACTATATGGTAGATGCCATGAATTATTGGTCCGAATCCAATCCGAACTCAGATATAGCGGCCAACCGTGCGAATGGAAATGGTAATGCCCTTTATAATTCCCGCTGGATTGAGGATGCTTGGTTTATCCGTCTACAAAACGTAACCTTGTCTTATAACTTGGCTTCTATCCCTTCACTTCGTAAGATATTCCCGACGGCTAAGATATATGTGCAGGCACAAAACTTGTTCCTGATCACCCCTTACTCCGGCTTGGACCCGGAATTAGCGAATAACGCTTATATGTCCTCTTCCGAGAATCTTCCCGCATTCCTTCCCGGTAGCGTAGATATGAACGCATATCCCCCGGCACGGACATTCACGGTTGGTCTTAACTTTAGTTTCTAACATTAAAAACATACATTCAATATGATACGTAAACATTCTATCCAATATATTTTACTTGCCTTGTTAGCTGGCAATCTCGCTTTTACTTCTTGCTCTGATTCCATGGTAGAAGAAAAATTGTTCAGTCAGATCGGAGACGGTAACCTTTCCGATATCGAAGGCGCTCGTTTATTGACCAATGGTATTTACGGATATGTACAGTATTTCAGTTACTTCGGGGGAAATAATTGGCTAATGAATGTTAGCTCTTACTCCGATGAGTTTTTCTGTAATTGGGGTGGTACGCCTGAAACCGGATGGGGAGGCGCACAAAACTTCCTCAATATGGATGCCGGACATGCTATGTCGGAAACAAACTGGAATAGTGTCTACAGTCTTATTACGCAATGTAATGAGGTAATCACTAAATATGGGGAATCCACAGAACCGGAAATTATCCAGTATGTAGCTGAGGCTCGCTTCTGGAGGGCTTTCTCGTACGACAAATTATATCATTTATTCGGTACGGTTCCTTTGGTTACAGGTAGCCAAGATATCAAAAACGGCATTGCCCGGGCTTCCCAAGAGGAAATGGAATCTTTTATCGAGACGGAATTGGCTGATGTAGAGAAGGTCTTGCCGGAAACTTATTCCTCTACGGATTATGGCCGTCCCACCTCATGGGCTGTCAAGGCTACATTATCCCGCTATTACTTGAATAAGAAAGATTGGAAGAAAGCTTCCATCTATGCGAAAGAGATTATCGACAAGGGAGGTTTCAACTTGGTTGATTATCAAGATATATTCTCCAAGAATCAAAATGATGAAGTCATATTGGCTATTAATCATATAGCGGAGGCTAATCATGGAAACAAATACGTAGCCTTGGTATTGGAGGCATCCATCCGCGACGCCCTTGGCATTACCGGAGTATCCGCTTCCAACGGATACGGTATGGCCGTACCTTTCTTCCGAACTTTCGATCCGGACGATAAACGCATCACACCTTATAATCCAGCTACCGGCAAAGGTATAGCCGTATCCGGAATCGTTTATAAGAGTGATGGAACGCCGGTTTATGGTACTCCCGAGGAACCCAAAAGCGTAGAGGAACAACTAAGTCGCGTACTTACGTTCAAATGGGAGGTGCAAACGAATATTCCATTAGGAGAGGATGCCTCCCTAAATGTTCCCGCATTGCGTCTTGGCGAAGTTATGTTAACCTATGCGGAAGCCGAGAATGAATTAGGCCATTTGGAGGAAGCGAAAACCTATGTCGATAAAATCCGTAGCCGGGCGGGTTTGGAGAATCTCCCGGCAAACTTAAACATGGCATCCATGCGTGACGCCATTCTCGATGAGAGAGGTTGGGAATTGTACCATGAAGGCTATCGCCGTGAGGATTTAGTGAGACACGGCAAGTTATTGGAGAAAGTAAATGAGAAATATCATTATTATTTTGGTAAAGATATGCCATGGAAAAATAATAATGACCGGATATTGCAACCGATCCCGACAAATGCGTTACTTTTAAACCCGCTGTTGAAACAAAATCCGGGATATTAAATCCGGAATCTAATTAAATAACTCAAATTCTTCGATCATGAAATTATGTATATTATTAGCGAGCATCCCCCTTTTCCTTAGCTGTAACGCACCTAAGGCTCCCCAAGCATTCAGCTTTGGGAAAGAGGTTGGTCAATTACCTAATATCCAAGGTAAGAAAGGGAACGGGAACTATTTATATGTGACCGCCGGAAATAACTTATATTCCATCGGTAACCAGTATGGAGATTTCCCGCCGGCAGGTTTCCACGTACCCGGTGAAATGAGCGGTATATGGCAACATCCGATCAAGTTACTGGACGGCTTTACCTTATCCATACAGGATGGGGCAAAATCCATCGTTTTGAATAAATGCGATTCTTTTATCACGTACCCGTTAGCCACCCAATTCAAATATGACGGGGCCGATGATTTGGAAATTGTACGTACGGATTTTGTTCCGGATAGCCTTCCGGTATTGGCCGTAGAGTATCAAGTCCGTAATAAAACGAATCAGCCGAAAGAAATCCTTTTATCACTTACCGCCGATACCGATCTATCTCCGGTCTGGTTAGGTGAACGTAGTGGAATGACGGATACCAGAGACCAATATACCGGTTTGATCCATAATACGGTTTTCGCTAAAGACAGCTTAAACAATTGGTTCGTCGGCGTTACTTCCGATCAAGATAGCTTATCGATCGACGATTTGGGAAATAGCCCGGTACAAGGCCAAGGGATTTCCGTGAAACTTAATACACCCCGTTTAAACCTTGCGGCCAACGAAGTGAGGAACATCCGTTTCTTTATCTCCGGCTCCATGAAAAACGAGACCGAGATACAAGAGAACCTTCGGGTAGCGAAAGAGAATCTAAAAGACCTGTATGAGCAAAAGAGACTACGGTATGAGGAAATAGACCGTACCGCCGCTATAACCATACCGGATACTTTACTTATGACCGCCTACCAATGGGGTAAGTACAATAGTGATTGGTTGGTTCGTGATGTCCCCGGTTTAGGGAATGCCATGAGCGCCGGACTTCCGGATTATCCTTGGTTCTTTAGTAATGACCAATCCATCACGTTCAAGGCCCTAGTCGGAACCCGTGACCCGGGCTTATTCTACAATTCCATGAAAATGATCAAGGAGGTATCGGACAAGTTCAATAATAATACAGGGCGTATCGTCCACGAGTTCTCTACCAACGGGGCGGTCTATGATAAAGGGCGTATGGAAGAATCCCAAGAGTTTATCATCGCCACTTGGGAAATATTCAAATGGACCGGGAATATAGATTTCCTAAGAACCTATTATGAGCATGGGAAAAAGGTATGGGAGTTTTTACAGGAGCACGATACCAACCATAACTTATACGTGGAAGGCCCCGGAGGAGTGGAGATCAAAGGACTGAATGACGAGATGTTGGACGTAGCCGTTCATACCCAGACATTCTTGGATGTTATGTCACAAGCGGCAGCGGTATTAAATGAACCGGATTTATCGAAAGATTTCGCTTCTAAAGCGGAACAATTGAAGGAAAAGATCAACGAGGATTGGTGGAGTCCGTCCGAGAAACGTTTTGCCGATTTTATCTCGGATCAGCAAAAAGCCGTTCAATTGATCGATATGGCGCTTCAAGAGCGAGTGATCCCCAACCGAAACGAATGGGCACGGAAGGAACTAACAACCTTGAAAGAGCGGATATTGAAAGGGGAGCATAAGGAAAAAGGCTATACGGTATTCTATAATGCTTCTTGCCTCTTACCGATCAAGGAAGGCATTGCCGATCGGGATAAAGCTCTTCAAATGTTGGACGAGGTATCTTTCTTTACGAATAAGTTCGGTATTTACGTGGCAGGTATCGCACGACCGGATGATATCACGTTGGAGGAGTGTTCCGTGGCCGACCGCCTCAATGGTGATTTCAATTACAATGAGGCGATCATGCAAGGGGCGACATCCAGCTTAGCGATAGCGGAGTGCCAATACAGGGGATTTGAGAGTGCCCGTAAATATATCCGGCAAATCCTGAATAATTTCAGTTTCGCTACACCCGGAACGACTTATGAGGTTTCTCCGGATTACGGCATGTTCGTGCAAGCTTGGAACGTTAGTGGCTACAATATTCCATTAATACACTACGTATTCGGCGTAGACCCGATGGCTTATAAAAAAGAGATAAATATTAAGACCGATATCCCGGAAGACTGGGAGTATGCCAAACTTGATAATTTGTTAGTGGGTAATAATCAGTTAAGCATTGATTACCAGAAATCCGGACAACAAAAATCTTTTGTTATCTCTTGTACAGAAAACGGATGGAACCTACATTTTACCATACCGGTCAACTGTAAGTCTATCAAGATAAATGGAAAAGAGATACCCGCTAACTCCGGATCAATTGATTTAACTGGCATCAAGAATACAATCGAACTCATATAGCCAGATCAAAATAATTAATTATGGCATTACTGTAATATATTTGTAATGCCATAATTAAAGCAAAAGATTGTTTTAAATACTCTTGTCTAAATTTCCATATTAATTTCCTACATTTACAGACTTAATGTAACGAAATTATGATTAACACTTTAACATCTTTGCGATTTATATTCGCCATGATGGTTTTTGGGGCGCACTGTTATGTAATAGATAATCACTTCGATATCCATTTTTTCAAGGAGGGATTTGTAGGGGTTAGTTTCTTTTTCATGCTAAGCGGTTTTATTATAGCGTACAATTATCAAAAGAAATTTAGTGAGAATAAGATAACCAAACGCACTTTTTGGGTAGCACGCATCGCCCGTATTTATCCCTTACACTGGCTGACCTTATTGATTGCCGTCGCTTTAGGAAACTATGTAATAGCATCGGGAACTATAGATTGGTGCAAGCATTTCCTCGCCTCACTCACATTGACAAACGCCTATATACCAAAAGACAATTACTTTTTTTCATTCAACAGCCCTTCGTGGAGTTTATGTTGTGAACAGCTTTTCTATATTTGTTTTCCTTTCCTTATAGCATTCACGAAAGACTACAGAAAATTACTTAGCACTTTCTTGATTTGCGCGATATTGAGCGTTGTCGGTATGTATTTTACGCCTTTGGAAAGTATAAAAGGATATTGGTATGTTAATCCAATCACCCGACTTCCGGATTTTATAGCCGGGATGCTATTATTTCAATTATACGACCATTTGAAAACTAAAAACATCACCTCCAGCCAAGGAAGTATCATAGAGATCGTGTCAATAGCATTATTCTTAAGTTTCTATCTGTATGCCGCTGAAATCCCCAAAGTATACCGATACTCCTGCTACTACTGGATTCCCATCGCGTTTATCCTAATAAGTTTTTCCCTGCAAAAAGGTATGGTCTCACGACTCCTATCGAACCGCCTCTTAGTGATTGGCGGAGAAATCAGTTACAGTTTCTATTTGATTCATCTTTTTGTACTGCTCTCTTATGCTAAATGGCAAAAAGAAAGCGACTTTCATATAGACTGGTACATCTCGATTCCGCTTCTATTTTGTGTCATAATCCTGTTGAGCCTGCTTTCTTACTACTATTTCGAGAAGCCTATGAACAAACTCGTTAAAACATTATTAAGCAAACAATCGATGAGGCAACCGGTTAAGCATGAAGAGAAAGCCTAAGAAAATAACCGTATCAGCCTAAAATTGATTATCTTTGCGAACTCAAAACAAGTCGCTTGGGGCGACTATATAACAGATTGATAATAAAAAATACGATAATAATATGGCATTACAATGTGGCATTGTGGGACTTCCGAACGTAGGAAAGTCTACCCTTTTCAATTGTCTATCCAACGCGAAGGCACAATCAGCGAACTTTCCGTTCTGTACGATCGAACCGAATGTAGGCGTGATCACCGTACCCGACGAGCGACTGAATAAACTAGCGGAAATCGAACATCCGCAGCGAGTGATCCCCACCACCGTAGAGATCGTGGATATCGCCGGATTGGTGAAAGGAGCAAGTAAAGGCGAGGGACTGGGCAATAAGTTCTTGGCTAATATCCGTGAGACAGACGCTATCTTGCACGTATTGCGTTGCTTCGACGACGATAATATCGTACACGTGGACGGACGTGTAGACCCGGTCCGTGATAAGGAGATCATTGACTATGAGCTTCAGATCAAGGATTTGGAAACGATAGACAGCCGTATCGCCAAGGTGCAGAAACAAGCGCAAACCGGAGGTGATAAGCAAGCCAAGATCGCTTACGAGGTACTTTGTAAATACAAAGAAGCTTTAGAACAAGGAAAAAGCGCACGTACCGTTTCTTTTGATACGAAAGACGAGGAACGCATTGCCCACGATTTATTTTTGCTGACAGATAAACCTGTCATGTATGTTTGTAACGTGGATGAGGCTAGCGCCGTAAACGACAATAAATATGTAGATGCCGTACGTGAGGCGGTTAAAGACGAGGATGCCCAGATTCTAGTAGTCGCCGCTAAGATCGAGAGCGAGATCGCTGAGTTCGATACCTATGAGGAACGCCAGATGTTCTTACAAGAGATTGGATTGGAAGAGTCCGGCGTAAGCCGTTTGATTAAATCGGCTTATAAATTATTGAATCTGCAAACCTTCTTGACCGCCGGACCGGACGAATGTCGTGCGTGGACGTTCCATAAAGGCTGGAAAGCTCCTCAATGCGCCGGTGTTATTCATACGGACTTCGAAAAAGGATTTATCCGTGCCGAGGTGATCAAGTACGAGGATTATATCGCTTATGGCTCCGAGGCTGCTGTTAAAGAGGCCGGAAAGATGAGCGTTGAAGGTAAGGAATATGTTGTGCAAGATGGAGATATCATGCATTTCCGTTTCAATGTATAAAGAGTAATCGAAATAAATTATATCTTTGAAACCGGGTAAAATAGCGTAAAGCTAATTTTACCCGGTTTTCTTATATCCTTTAAATCTATATGTATATGAAACGTTTTCTCAATTCTGTACTTTGTATGTGTATCGCCGTTTTTTGTACGCATGCCCAAAAAAAGAATGTGACTAGTGTGCTGGAAGTGATGGACATTACGACTGGGCAACGTTCCGTTGTCAAGGAATTCCCTTTTTTAATCGAGGCACCTAACTGGACTCCGGATGGCAATTGGCTTGTATATAATAGTGGAGGAAAATTATATAAGCTCTCTCCGGAATCTCCGGGCGAGCCGCAATTAATCAATAGCGACTATGCGACCCGTTGCAACAACGACCATGTGATCTCTGCGGATGGCAAACAAATAGCGATCAGTAACGGAACAAAAGAAGATGGTAAATCGCGTGTCTATACCCTGCCTTTCGAAGGAGGTGTTCCCCGGTTGATTACCCCACTCGGTCCTAGCTACCTACACGGGTGGAGCCCCGACGGAAAACAACTCGCTTATTGCGCTGAAAGAAACGGTAATTTTGATGTTTACGTCATTCCTTCCCTAGGCGGAGAAGAAAAACGTCTTACGACAGCCGAAGGTTTGGACGATGGCCCCGAATACTCACCTTGCGGACAATATATCTGGTTCAACTCCGTACGTACCGGGCTTATGCAAGTCTGGCGCATGAAAGCGGATGGTTCCGAACAAACCCAGATGACATTCGATGAGACCCGTAATTCTTGGTTTCCCCACATCTCTCCGGATGGAAAACAAATCGTTTTCATCACCTATACAAAAGGAGATCTGGAACCCGGACAGCACCTCGCCAATAAAAACGTAGAGTTACGCCTTATGCCGGCCGAGGGCGGAGAACCTAAGACTTTAGTCAAACTATTCGGCGGCCAAGGTACCATAAACGTAAACTCTTGGGCACCCGATAGCAAACGATTCGCTTTCGTCAGCTACCGGTTAAATTGACTCGTTCCCGTCTCTCCTGTATTCGGAAGGAATAACCCCCGTCTGCTTAATAAACGCACGACGGAACGTACTGATAGAATGGAAGCCCGAACGTTCGGCTATCTCTTGTATACTGGCCAGAGGTTCGGCTTCCAATAGACGTTTACTTTCCTCTACCCTGAAATGGTTTACGTAATCCGAGAAGGAACAACCTAGTTCTTTATTAAACAATTGGGATAGATAAGAACGGCTCATCGGGAAGATCCGCTGTAAATCCGTTAAGCGCAAATCTTCCCGTAGATAGGGCTTTTCACGTTCAAACCACGCCTGTACTTCCTCAACATACCTTTGGCGTATGATGCCTTTCTGTTCCTCACTACCTTGATCATCATCCGTATCCTCCTCCAAATCGGGTAATCCCCATCCGCTCTCGAATGTGTGATCCAAATGGATAACCTTTAGGAACAAGGCCTTATAAAAGAAATAGTACCATAAAACCAATAAAAACGTTTTGTCGATTACATATAGGCTAACCCGATCCGTAAACAACAATACCAAATAAAAAATATACATAGAAGAAAGGATCAGCATGGTCTTTTTCAACCAGTCCAGATCATAATCTTCCGGGTCCGATACATTTTCCCTTAAATACACCTTAAATCCCTCACTATAGCGCAAGATCAGATAAATAGGAACGATCATATACAGAAGCGTGAAAAATAAAATCAAAAGCCTTATAACCACATCCAGATTCAAGGTATCGAATACCTCGCCAAAAGAGTTATAACGATGAATATTTCCACCGGATAGCCGGTAAATCAAAAAAGAAATACCCAATACCCATATCGGACTGGTAAAAATAAAGAAACGGCGAACGGTCATATAGCAAGGTCGTAACACTTCTATCACGTAACAAGCCAATGTAGCTACCACAATACATCCCATAATCAGCACATCCGGATGAAATATCTCTTTTGAATCCTCTAAATACAGGTTAACCGATACTCGTACCGCCGCTAAAAACGCCCATAATAACATACTCCACCCCAAAATCTGTTTTGCCCTATTCTCACGGGCCCGTAGTAGCAGGGTAATACCACCAAAAACACAAAAGCCTAATATCTGTAAGCTTAGTAGAAACTGAATTTTATCCAACATAATAACACTACCTCCTATCTATTAAACAATACGCCCCCCCGAATGTTCTTTTTGACCCCTCAGTTAACAATATGAACGCCTTAGACAATTTGAACGATCTAATTTTATACGATTTCACCGACGTTTTAGACCGTATGCACCTCCCTTTCCCCTTAACCACCCGATATTTGCATCCAGAAGTTTCACACAAAAATAAGTAAAATAATGAGAAATTTAGTACTCTTTACCAGTATGATTTTAAGCTTTTGGGGTTGCTCCAACGACAAAGACTTCGGAGGTCTTGAGAATATCGGCTGGAATGAAAAACCACTCCAAATAACGACTCGTATCCTAACTACAAAATCCACCAATTTTATACAAGAATTTAAAGAAGGCTCTATGCTCGGACTACAAATCACGTCCGGTACAGTCGACGATTTATACAATGGCATATCCACTTATAAAAACGTAAGCGTAAAAGCTTATAGAGTGAATGGAAAAATCCGGTGGTAACAGAGTCCGGAAGTGATCCTCGACTCTAATGAAGCTACGATATACGCATATTATCCATATCAAGAAGATATAAATTTTAACGCCCGGCAGATACCTGTTAAACTGGCCCCGAACGCATTGGAGACCGATGATTATATGTATGGAACCCATGCGATCGGACAAAAAGCAGTCAACAGTACCTCGCCACTTGTATTACTCAGCATGAATCATGCCCTATCGCTTATATCTTTCCAGCTGAACCTAAGCAAAGGCAAGACAGGTGCCTTTATTATAAGTTCCGTTCAAGTAGGAAATAAGCCCGGTGGAACAACTTTAGTCAGCGAAGGAACCCTCGATATCACGACAGGCGATATCATCGGTTCTACCGCCCGTAGCACGTCCGCATCCACGGTATTATCCTTGACGAATCCAGTTACCCTCATCAACGAGAAATATTGTGATCCTATGCGGCTCATGGTAATTCCACCTTCCGGCACGATCGGAACCGGAGACGTGGAGACCTTATTCACGATCAACGGAGAAACCTACAAATTTGACATACCCGCTAACACCCAATGGGAAAAAGGGAAAAAATATTTATATAAGCTAAGCTTTAACGGAAGGTCGTTACAATTGCGAGACGTCTCTATCACAGACTGGTTACCGGGTAACGACGAAGGATTGATTGGCAATATCATGTAAGTTTTTTATGTTTAAGAGAAACAACGGGTCTCGTCCAAATACCCTTTTACATTCAAGGGCTATCATTCCCTCTCAACTTATCGCCAAAAACACTCTTCTATTTGACTATTACAAGAACGAGACCCGTTTAATAATATCTTTATATCTCTTGGATATATTGATTATTATAGTATACAATAAAGCAGGTTACTTTGCGTATTAAGAGGATAAAACAATCGTTACTATATAATATATAAAAATATCATTTTATAACAGGAATGATAATTAATAGTAATAGAATAATAAACTATATTGGCTCAAATGTTTATTGTTTGAAAGGTTCCATTAAAACATTAGACAAAATGAACAAATTATTATTAATTACGATCTTGTTAATCATCTTTACCGGATGTCATGAAAATCAGCAGTGGATGTCCAAAGAGAAATCAACCACACGAAAGTCAGTTCTTGAAATGACCACCCGGTCCTATACGGCAGGTTCTTCAGTATTCACCGAAATTCTGCCCGAAGGGTCCGAAATAGGATTATTTATAACCTATGGTAATCAAGACAGTTTATATAAAGGCGCATCTCTTTATAAAAACGTAAAATCAAAGGCTGTAGGCTCATCAAAAGGTTCTTTAAAATGGAAACAAACACCGCAGGTATTCCTCAGATCTAATCGACCAGTCATGATCTACGCTTACTCACCTTATAAAGTACAAATACCGTTAGATCCCACTTCCATACCGATCAAAATATCCCCAATCGCGGCGGAAACCCCCTTTTATAAATATGGGAGGCTCTCGCAAGGTCAAAAAGAGGTTAACCGTAAATCTCCGCTCGCGAAACTCTCCATGAATTACGCGTTATCACTTCTCTCTTTCGAAATATATCAAGATTCGAACATTAACGGGCTATTCAAGCTAACCTCCATACAGATCGGTAACCGTGCGGGAGGTAATACCTTGCAGTATACCGGCACAATGGATATCGTAACCGGAAATATCAAAGGAACTCCCGGGGCACACAAGGCCACTTTACTTACAATAGATCCATCCGTAACTTTACGACACGCGAAAGCGGAGGAGCAAAATATCCGTATAGTCCCTACCTACTCTCCTATCCGGGAAAAAGAAGTTGAGGCGATCTTTACGATCAATGGGAAGACTTACAAATACATCATTCCGGAAGGCACCTGTTGGAATAAAGGATATAAATACTCATACAAATTCTACTTCGATGGTAAGGAGATTAAGTTTCACGACTTAGTTGCCTGCATTTGGATACCTAAGTTGAATAAAAAATAATTCTTTTTTTGCCTATTTTTGTAACAAACAAATCCCTTATCCCGTCTTCTTTGTGAAAGCCCCACTCTAAGGCGCACGGACGAAGGGCTATCCAAAAACATAGTATTAACGAAAAAGTCAATTACAATGAAAAGATTACTAGCGTTACTGGCCATCCTCCTTATCAGCCAAGTAGGATACGGGCAGCAGAAGATGGATCAATTATTCAATGCTTTCCGGGGTGAAAGCGATGTTACTTCCGTAAATATCGGAAACATAACGATGAAGCTAGCCAGCCTGTTCACCGAGACAATGGGAGTAAACGGTATAGAGATCCTTGAATTTGATAATTGTGCCCAAGAGGTGAAAGACCGACTGTCTACCGCCATACGGAACCTGAGAGATCCTGATTACGAGACGATGGTCACGGCAAATGAAAGGGACAGTCGCACGAAAGTTCTTGTCAAAATAAAAGAGGATATGATCCGTGAACTGGTCATATTCACGACAGGAAACGACAATGCGTTAATCCGTATCAAAGGAAAGATCAGCCCGTCCGATCTAGACCGGGTAATCAATGAGCACAAAACTGGAAATCATTAAGGGCGATACCGATGGACGTTGATGTTTTTAAACAACGGTTCCTTCCATTTCATCCTAAACTCTATCGAATCGCTTATGCCTTATTAGACAATAAAGCGGATGCGGAAGACATACTTCAAGATGCCTATTGCAAATTATGGAATAAAAGGGATGAGCTGGGAGACATCCAGAATCCGGAAGCATTTTCCATAACATTGGTCAAGAATCTTTGTCTGGATTTCCTGCGCTCGCCTAAAGCAAGCCGAAGAGACAACGAAGAGGCATTGGAGACCGTTCTATTAACGACCGACTCCTCGCCGGAAAAGGAACTGGAAGAAAAGGAGGATATCCGGCATATACAGGAACTGATCGAGCAGCTCCCCGAGAACCAGAGGCAGGTAATCCGCCTGCGTGGTATTGAGGATTGTTCCTATGAGGACATTGAACAGATTACAGGGCTTAGCTCCTCTAATATAAGAACATTACTTTCCCGGGCACGCAAATTGATCCGGGAGAAACTAGAAAAAGCAAGTTGTCATGGATGATAAAAAGATAGATGAACTAATAAACAAGGCACTCCAAGAGGATTTAGCCTTACCGGAGGGACTTTCCGAAAGGCTGGAACGACGAATCGACTTCCTAGCCCAAGAAGAGGTATCTCCCCGAGTCTCACGAAGACGTTCCTTCTATTGGATAAGCGGAATCGCCGCCGCTATTCTTGGCGCCCTATTCCTCATCTTCACGGAGACAAATCGTCCGGCTCCCACTATGGCCGATACCTTTACCGATCCTGAAGAGGCAGCTGTCGTAGCCCAAAATGCCTTGGCGTTCATGTCTAGGAATTTAAACAAAGGTCTCGGGCAGGTCAATGAAGCCGGTCAAGAGATCACAAAAATAAACAAGATCGTAAATAAACATTTAAATGATTAATACAATGAGACTCAAACAACTATATACAATACTGCTTCTCTGCTGCGTGAATATCTGTTTTGCCCAGAACAAGCTTTTCGACAAATATGCGGATATGGACGATGTTACTTCCGTATATATCTCCAAGAAGATGTTTCAGATGATGCCGGTCATGGAAACCGCCGGACTCAACCTTGCCAATCTGAAAGGGAAAATAGAATCCCTGCAAATACTCACCACCCAAAAAGCGGATTTGAGGGAACGAATGCGAGGGGAGCTCAAAGCCTTGATCGGAAAGGACCATGAGGAACTCATGCGAGTAAAAGACGGAAAGACCAAAGCCAATTTCTACGTCAAGCAACAAGGAGAACTGATACAGGAGTTGATCATGATAGCCGACATGGACGATGGGGGTTTCAGCGTCATGCAATTGTTAGGGCGTTTTACGCTCCAAGATGTGCAGGAAATTACCAGTGAGATCAACAAATAATTAGGATAATTTCGTGAAAACCATCGGCTTTTTATAGTATCTTCACCACCATAAGTTAAACAAAAATCATACGCGTATGAAAAGATTCATTTTTACAGGGATAATCATCCTGTTTGTTATGGCTGGATGTGGAGGCGACCATTCATCGACCGATGGTCTTATAACCGTGGATGTAAACGATAGTTATTCAACCAAAAAAGAGTTGGTCCTTCAAGACTTCATGGATGTGGAGTATATTCCGCTGGAAACAAACGATGAGTTTATCAATCGGGCATGCGTGCAGGCGGTTGGCGAGAAATACATAATCGTGACAAACTTTTACGATGATGGCAATATTTTCGTATATGGCCGGAACGGAAAAGCTATTCGCAAAATAAATCGCAAGGGACAAGGTGGAGAAGAATACGTGTCTATGAGATCGGTTTCGTTAGATGAAGAAAACGAAGAGATTTTCGTAAATGATTTTCATGCGAAAAAGATAAGGGTTTATGATTTGGAAGGAAATTTCAAACGAAGTCTGAATCAAAGAAGCGAGAAAAGTTCGTTTTACGTGGAAATGCTTGATTATGACAAGGACAACTTGATTTGCTATGATAAGTTTAATTTTGAGGTACCGTTCTTGCTTGTGTCGAAGCAAGATGGAAGTATAACGAAAGAAATCACGGTTCCATATAAAGAGAAGCAATTATTCCATATCGTTGAAAGACTTTATGATAAAGGAGAAACAAGAGCAGCTGGACCAGGTCCGTATAACAGTATAATTCCTTTTAAGGGTAATTGGATTCTATTTGAGGCCTCTGCAGATACGGTCTACACCTTAATGCCTGATTACAGTTTGCGCCCGCTTATCGCACGAACACCCCCTATCCACACCATGGATCCGGGCGTTTTCGTCGTCTTAAGATTGATTTCCGATCGTTATTATTTCATGGAAAGCGTAACGAATATATATGATTTTAACACAGGAGAAGGTTTCCCGAGAAAGTACTTCGCATACGATACGCAAGAAAAGAAATTTTTCAACTATATCACATACAACGATGATTATTCTTATAAGAAAGAAATCTATATGGTGACATTTCCTCCCATCAATTCAAAAGGCGAATTGTGTTCTACCATCAATGCTTCCGATCTTTGCCAGGACTATAAAAGGGGAAAGCTGAAAGGCAAACTAAAAGAGGTAGCCGCGACATTGGAAGAGGATGACAACCGGGTGGTAGTGTTGGTGAGACCTAAAAAGTAAACGATTACCAATCATCGGTAATACGATCAAGCGGATTATTTCCCCGTAATAATCCGCTTAATCTCACTCAGTTTGTTCAAGGCTTCCAAGGGGGTAAGATTATTCACGTCCAAGTTCTTGATCTCATCCCGTACTTGGCTCAACACCGGATCATCCAACTGGAAGAAACTCAGCTGATACCCCTCGGCGGCAGACGCGATCGCTTTTACAGGTTTACCCCCGATGCCTTCCTGACGATTCTCGGACTCCAACTGCTTCAAGATCTCATTCGAACGCTTCACGATGCTTTTAGGCATACCGGCCATTTTCGCCACGTGGATACCAAAGCTATGCTCGCTTCCTCCCGGTATCAACTTACGCAAGAATATCACCTTATTCCCTACTTCCTTGACCGATACGTTATAGTTCTTGATCCGCTTAAAGGCACGCTCCATCTCGTTCAGCTCGTGGTAATGGGTAGCGAACAGCGTTTTCGCCTTCGCATTCGGGTGCTCATGAATATATTCCACGATCGCCCAAGCGATCGATATGCCATCGTAGGTACTGGTACCCCGCCCTAACTCGTCGAAAAGCACCAAGCTCCGGGAAGTCATATTATTTAATATATCGGAAGCCTCATTCATCTCGACCATAAAAGTAGACTCACCCACCGAGATATTATCCGAGGCGCCTACACGGGTAAATATCTTATCCACGATACCGATATGGGCGCTCTCGGCCGGAACAAAGCAACCGATTTGCGCCATGAGCGTAATCAAGGCTGTCTGACGCAATAAGGCGGACTTACCGGCCATATTCGGACCCGTGATAATGATGATCTGTTGTTTCTCGTCATCCAGATAGACATCATTGGCGATATAAGGTTCTCCCAAGGGCAGTTGTTTCTCGATTACCGGGTGGCGACCTCCCTTTATGTCGATCTTGTCGGAATCACTCACGACCGGACGGATATACTTATTCGCCTCCGCAGCCTTAGCGAAAGATAAAAGGCAATCGATACGCCCGATCAAGTTCGCGTTCATCTGGATAGGCGGAATATACTCCGTCAAGGCCAATACCAGCTCATTGAAAAGGCGAGTCTCCAAAGCAAGGATCTTTTCTTCCGCCCCTAATATCTTCTCCTCGTATTCCTTCAACTCCTCGGTAATATAGCGCTCGGCGTTCACCAAGGTCTGTTTACGGATCCAATTCGCCGGGACTTTATCCTTATGGGTATTACGTACCTCTATATAATAGCCGAAGACGTTGTTGAAAGCGATCTTCAAGCTTGGGATACCCGTCAATTCGATCTCGCGCTGCTGTACCTTCAACAAATAATCCTTGCCGGAATAAGCGATGGCACGCAAGTCATCCAATTCCTCGTTGACACCCTTCGCTATAATTCCCCCCTTATTGACCAAAGAAGGGGGATCGTTATTAATCTCTTTCTCAATCCGGTCGCGGATCAAGGCGCAAACGTTCAACTGCTCCCCGATCCGGCATAAGCTAGGCTCCTCACTCGCCATACATGCCTCCTTGATCGGCTCGATCGCACGAAGCGCGACCTTTAGCTGAACCACCTCACGAGGAGATACACGGCCGACAGCCACCTTGGAGATAATACGCTCCAAGTCGCCGATCTGCTCCAACTGCGTATCCAGCAACTCCTTTGTCTCCGGTTCACGGAAGAAATAATCCACGACCTCTTGGCGTTCTTGGATCGGTTTTACATCCTTTAGCGGGAATAGTATCCATCGGCGAAGCATACGGGAACCCATCGGCGAGATCGTCTTATCGATCACGTCCAACAAGCTTGTTCCCTCATCGTTCATCGTACCCACCAGTTCCAAGCTGCGTACCGTAAACTTATCCAAGCGGACGTATCGATCTTCCTCGATACGAGATAAAGCGGTGATATGGGAAATATGCGTGTGCTGGGTCTGGTCCAGATAATACAGAATCGCCCCGGAAGCGATAATACCTAATTTCAAGTGTTGTACGCCAAAACCCTTCAAGTTCTTCGTCTCGAAATGCTTCAACAGGCGATCCTCGGCGGCCGAGGTCGTAAAGATCCAATCATCCAGCTCAAAGATAAAGAAACGAGGACCGAAAGCCTCCTCGAAACGTTTCTTGTTTCCCCGTTCGATCAACACTTCCTTCGGGGAAAAATTATTGAGTAATTTGTCGATATAGTCAATAGAACCCTCCGCCGTCATGAACTCGCCGGTAGAGATATCCAAGAAAGAGATACCACATACCTCCTTGGCGAAATGGATAGAGGCCAAGAAATTATTCTCTTTATGATTCAGTATATTATCATTGATGGAAACACCGGGAGTCACCAATTCCGTAATTCCCCGCTTCACCAATTTCTTAGTCAATTTAGGATCTTCCAGCTGATCACAAATAGCCACACGCTTACCGGCCCGCACCAATTTCGGCAGATAAGAATCCAAGGCATGATGTGGAAATCCCGCCATCTCAACATGCTGCCCTACGCCATTCGCACGTTTGGTCTGTACGATACCCAGTATTTCCGCGCCAATCACGGCGTCCTCGCCATACATCTCGTAAAAGTCTCCAACCCGGAATAAAAGGATAGCGTCCGGATGTTTCGCTTTTATATCGAAATACTGCTTCATCAAAGGGGTTTCCACAACTTTTGCCACGATAGTAATCTTTTAAATGCGTTTACGAATTAATCCGCACAAAGGTACTATTTTTTTTCTATCCGTTTACTTTCTTATAATCCGCTAGAAAAGTAGCCAGCCCACTATCCGTTAACGGGTGTTTCAATAAGCCTTTAATGGCGGACAAAGGACAAGTAGCCACATCCGCCCCGGCCTCCACGCATTGGATGATATGCTGGGTGCTACGGATAGAAGCCGCCAATACTTGGGTATCATAATCGTAATAATCATACATTTCCACGATCTTACGTACCAGCTCTATCCCGTCGCTGGCGATATCATCCAAACGCCCGACGAACGGCGATACATACGTAGCCCCGGCCTTAGCCGCCAATAACGCCTGACCGACAGAGAAAACCAGCGTACAATTCGTACGGATGCCTTTTCTGGTGAAATATTTTATCGCTTTAATCCCCGCTTCGATACAAGGTACTTTAACGACTATATTAGGATGTAAAGCTGCCAACTCCTCCCCTTCTTTTATCATGCCCTCTAAGTCGGTAGCGATTACCTCGGCGCTTACATCCCCGCCCACGATCTCGCAAATTTCCAAATAGTGTTTCCGTTGATTTTCCACCCCCCGGATTCCCTCTTTCGCCATTAAGGACGGATTAGTCGTCACGCCATCCAATACTCCCAATTCATTCGCTTCCCGGATTTGATCCAGATTCGCCGTGTCAATAAAAAACTTCATAGCTTTACACTTTAATGTTACGTATTTATATAACCCTTCTGATTCGCTATTAGTTCTAAATCAACCGCCTCAATCGCCTACTAATTCGATATACAAGTCGTTAAGCCATTTGCGGAGATGTAAGACGGCGTATCTTTTCCGGGACAGAAGCGTATTCACCGGAACATCCGTCGCCTCGGAGATCTCCTTAAAAGAAAAGCCTTCCAGCTCGGTCAACTCAAAAACCGTACGCTGCTCATCCGGCAACTCCGCTAAAGCGTTCTCTAACTCCTCCCATACCAAGGAACGGATAAAATCCATCTCAGGGGACTGATCCTCATCCATCAGCCACTCAGAAATCTCATTCATAAACCTTCCTTCCGAATCTTCCCCTTGCTTATAGGGCATTGGCTCCTCCGTATGCTTCCTGCTACGATCTATGATCTGGTTCCTCGCCACGGAATAAAGCCAAGCAGATACTTGCCCTATCACGGTACCCTCCGAGTCTGTTTTCAACAGTTGGTAAAAAACATTTTGTAAGATATCCTCGCAATCCTCTTTGGAGGGGACTCGTTTAGAGATAAAACTCTTTAGCTGAGATTGGTATTTCCTGAATATATCCGATATAGGTATATTTTCAGTCTGCCGTGTCATTCTTTCTCCTCATTAAAGCCATTCATCCATCTACGAATAAAGGCTTTTTTCTCCTCCAGAGATACATGTCCCATCCGCTCATGAAAACGCCTATGCTCTTTCCACCAATTCACATTCCGGTTACCCATGAAACCGAAGTGATGCCAAGGTCCCCCAAACAATAGGCGTGTCAATACCATCAAGCCTGCCGCCTGCCAGTAATTGATAGTCGTCCAGCCCGTGATAGACGGGATCAAGGCATTCCACAACAACATAACCACTGCTACGATCGCCGCGAAGACAGCGATAAATATAACGACGTGCGTTATTTTTCTCCATGCGTTCATATTACTTATCTGATTTTTTATTCGTTTTTACTTTGTGGTCACTAACTCAATCGCCTTAGCAGGACATATATGGACACATTTCCCGCATCCTACGCAGTTTTCCAGATATTCCACGGAAGCCAGCAGGCAGTGTCCGTTATCGATCATCTTCAACACATCGCGCCTACATCTATCAACGCAACTTCCACATCCTGTACAATCATATGAGGCTATCTCCAAAGAGAGTACCTCCTTCTTTTTATGCCAAAACATCTTTTCTTCTCTTTTAATTATTAAACTTCATTCTCGAGTCAGACATGTCCTTCTATTTAGGGAGACGATCGAGAAGAAAAGATATTTTATGAGAATACTTATTTTACAGACAAAGTATATTTCCTATCGATCCATTCGGCCAATGAAATACCGCCCAATTCTTCGATAGTCTCTTTCCTTTTATAAGGTTTTAGTTGATGAATACGTTTCCAAATATCATTAAGCCAGACCTCATATCGGTTAGGCAACATAAGTTCTGGACGGAATTCCGATATATCTAAGTCTAAATCATCACTATAAAGAAGATAGTTCTTTATTAAAGTCGCAGATTCTAACAACTCACCAACCACATGCGGTAAAGGAAAAGGCAGAAGTTCATCATTCAGTTTCAATTGTTGGCCCCCTGCGGAAAAAGTGTCCCGCATATGAAAATTAACAACAGACCGGCGCGTACATAACCATAAGGCAGCATTCTCATAATTCCCACTCACTACTTCCGGGAATAAAATAAATATCTCCGCTTTTAGTCTCTTATTCCTTTCCGGATCCGCATATTCTCCATTATCCACCCACAGGCTTATATTCATATCCGTATGCTCCTCCAAACTTTCCTCAGCGGAAGTGCCCAACCACCAAGGCATAGCTTTCTTTTTGGCTTTAATGGCTTTTTCCCTATAATATTTTCGAACGATCTCTATAGAATCCGGAGCATTCCTTAATTGATCATAAGCAACTCCCATCTTACTAAAAATAGTCTGCTCTTTCGTTAATTCCATATTAATCAAATAACGGGGAGAATGGGTAACAGCTATATCGGAGAGACAATCCTCATAAGGACGGCACTTAAACTCCGCCGTCTTACCTCCCAGTTTGCCGAAGAGCATATAGATATTTTCTACATTCTTATCACGTGTAGACTCCACGATGCTACTTCCCGTAGATGTCCAATGGTTCTCTTTTGTAGATTTTACCTCAACCCCATAATATTTCTCCGCGATAATATCTGGAAAATATTGGGCGGAAACCAAGCGTATCTCCTCCACACGGAAAGGAGTTCTACCGCAAAGTTCTTTCATCACGTTCACTACTACATTTTCCAGTTCCTTACTCTTACAATCGCAATACGTACCCGGAATAGCAGCTGCTTTTTCATTCAAGTATGATTCCAGCATAAACATAAAATCCGCAAAAGCCTCATCCGCTTTTTGAAGATTTCTATTACGCACAGTAATAATATTCTCCTCTTCCATATTATCTCTTTTTAAAATACAACGGCCATAAAGTCTGTATGCGATTCGCTATATGATACGCTAATACTGGAGGAACCGCGTTACCGATCACCTTATAAGCGCCTGAGGCACTTAACTCAAAACGTGTACTGTTCTTTTTATGGGAGACAAACGTATAATCCGGCGGAAACGTCTGTATCAAAGCACATTCTCGAGGAGTTAAGCGACGTTCTTGTAAACCGGCGTCTAATTCTTCCGTAATAACGCCCCCATGCTCCCGGGATAAACGACGGTATTCTATATTTCCATGATGCTCGGAACGAATCGTCGGGCCAATATTATCCAGCGCGATCTCCTTTTGACCTTGACAATGAGCTCCCATATATTTCGCCTGTGAATAATACCGCTGGGATGGATCTTCTGTCCTATCCGGTTCCTCCAATCCTACAAATACATCCCGACAAACCACCGGTGGCAATAGTTTCTTATCTTCCACGGTGCAAGCATGTGTCGGACTCGGATAAGGATCGTAAGCTTTGGGTATCTTCTCCTCTTGAAGCGCTCTTAAAGCCTTAACCTTTAACGCGGACTTACGTATCCCGATAAAAATCACACGCTCTCTAGACTCCGGAACCCCATAATTGCCCGCATGTAAAACTTGAGGATCTAAAACAATATATCCATCCCCAGCCGCATGGGCGAAGTCTCTCTGAATAATACTTTTCACGTCTCCCAGATTCACCAGTCCCTTCACGTTCTCCGCGATAAATATCTTGGGTCTCGTAATATCGATCACCTGCTTCATCCAATAGTAAAGTTTACCCCTCGTCTCTTCCGAGGCCTCATCGTCCTCACGCAATTTCCCGGTATGATCCTTATTCGACTCAAATCCCAGACGTTTACCAGAGACACTGAAATCCTGGCAAGGAAAACCTCCCGTGACGACATCTATATTTTTAGGGAAAACTTTTTTCCCCGCTCGATGCTCTTTCACCAAGTCTACGATACTCTTTGTATTATAAACGTTTTTATCATATCCGAATCGATCCATATATTGAAGCCAAGCGGTTTGTGCCTCTTTCAATATATCATTCGCAAAGACCGTTCGAAAACGATTCTTCTGTAAACGAACCCAGTGTTCATCGATAACCTCTTGAACCCAGGTACTTTGAGGAGATATAGACTTACGATGACATATAAAATCCCCCTCGAATCCTAAATCCATGCCCCCACATCCAGAGAACAGGGACAAGACCCGTAGTTCATTTGATGTATCAACCTCCTTTTCACTCATTTTCATATTCGATCCTTACTATAAGATATGCTTAAAGAACCACAAATTTACGAAGAATTTCAATTTTTTTGTTTTCATAGTCAATTGATTTTGATTCGGCATCCACTATTGGATAGTTTGTCAAAGATAGTTCTTAATCACGAGAGAGACAATATCGCAAACAAAAAATGCCTCAATAATTCTTGAGAATCTATATACATTATACAAGCAAAAGCCATGCATAGAATTATCTCTCTACACATGGCTCTTTTCACGTACTCTTTTCTTATAGGCAGTTATTCATCTTTGTTTTGGTTCCAAATAAAACATTATGTGTTTCTATACTTTATTATTCTATCATTTCAAAACAAAAGGAACATATACAGAGAGCATCAAATCCGAAAGATGTCCACGACGGCCATTAGCCGGTCCGTTATTGAAATGCTTCAAGGTATTGAAACAGCCATACTGATAAGAAAGGCCGAACTCACAATGCTTGCTTAAACGATATCCCACCTTCGCCATCACGGACAGGTCAAACACGGCTTGTGGCTGTACATAAAGCGTAGGAGCGATACCGACACCTAAATGGAATTTCTTGGCAAAACGCCAATTCCAACTAGCGGCTACGGAGATAGGCATGACAAATTCATCAATCGTCTCAGTACCACCTTTGAATATATGTGAACCACCTTCCATACCTTCGTAAGAAAGATAACGAGAAGACTTGACAGTTTCCATTTTTTGGAATCCCATCGTCATATCCAAGTCATAGAAGAATTTCTGTTCCGGAAGGAATCGGAAGCGATAACCGATCATACTATTCAATTTATAATCGTTCCGATAATCCAAATTCGATTTATCCCCCCAAGTAGTCTCCTTCCAACCGTCCTGCAAAGGGAATCCAACACCAGCACCTACTAATAACCCATGCTCTACTTGAGCGAAAGCTGAAGTTGTTATTAACAATAATAAAAATAAAACTTTTTTCATCGTATTAAATATTTATCCTTCTCTCAGTAGTATTGACGAATAACCCTTAAATGGAATGTCATCGGCTTGAATTTCCAAAGTTCCATTAAGTATCCAAAGAGGTGAATAGGCATTTTTACCACAAATACCTAAATCAATTGTATTTTTACCATAAGCTGCATATTTTAGTTTAAGTGGTTGATCATTACAACTCAAAAATTGCCCATTGTTAGGATTTGTAACACCAAAACCTACACCAGATCCTTTCACTCTATAATCTAAATACACATCTGCATGGTGTTTTTTCCACATCACCTTTTTTTTCTGACTAAGTATTTCACAACTTACTACCCGATATTCTTGATTAGATATCATCCGAGAACCTGTAAATTTAGGAATTGCTCTTGCTTTTACATAATCACCACCAGGTATTTGATATTTAATTTCAGCACAATTCATATCAGATTCAGTTGTGGCTCCATTACTACCATACAATGATATTCCTAATCCAAAATATTCCTCTAAAGATTCATATACAGCAGTATATACAACACTATCTCCAATTAAAAACAATCCTTGCCTATTTACAAAAGGACTATACGTGGAACCTTTTAATTTATAATGCGCAATAAAATCTGTAGAATCATAAGGTTCAAACATGAAAACATCATCATATTTTTGTTTGAATTCTTTAATTTTATGAGCAGGCCAAGGTTGGCTAAGATCTTTCTCATAATTGTCTACAATAAGCTCCTGTTCTTGATCTGCTTCTTGCATAAGTTGCCATTGACTTACGAAACCAGCTCCCGAGAAAATATTATTTATCTCTTCTTCTGACATATCATTCATCTCCCAAAGCATCGCATTAAATACGGAATCATTCTTGAACTGAATACATTTATCTCCCGCATAATCTACAATTTGGAAATCTGCTTCACCAACAAAAGCCTTCGTTTGTAATCCTGTCGTTTCAGCAACCTTAATCAACTCCGCATCATTACTACATGACATCATTAATAAAGTACATGCAGATGCTAAAAGCACTGTCTTTTTGTCCATACATCTAAAATTTAAATTATTTATAAATTAAAAAGACCTTCTGCGTAGTTTTCTGAATCTGATATATAAAGTCCATAAGATCCAGAAGTACATTCATCTAATGAGATAATACTAGAAGAAACATCTTGTGTATCCACTATCTCCTCATAAACGATATTTCCATTCGCATCCGCAACAGATACTCGTACCTCTCCTACATATTCCAAAAACTCCAAGGATAAAACTTTTGAGGTTTCATCTATGTCTGCTTTTATAGGTACATCCAAATTTACAGATCGCTGTTTTTTCTTAAGATGACCATGTAAAGGCACATGACCTGCAAAAGATGGAATACAAATTGAAAAAATAAACAACACTGCTAGTAGCCATTTTACATTTTTCATAATCTCTCTTTTTTGTTATGTTTCGGTTGCAAATCTAGAGATTATATATGATCTAAAGGGGTTAAATTATGTAATCCACATAGACAAAGAAAAAAACGTAAACACTTGACAATCAAATACTATAAAAACAAATACATAGACAAACAATCGTAGAGCCCCTTAAATGAAGGTTTATTACATACTAAATATTAACAAGAGATTCATACAATCCTTGTTTACCTTCCCAATTTAATTTCTTTCGTACTCGCAAACGTGTACGATCGACGGAAGTAGGAATAATATTTAAAAGGATAGATATAGCTGTTGAATCAAGTTTAAATAATGTAAGGAAACAAAGATGCATCTCCGATGGTGACAAGCCTGCATCCTTCAGTACCTTTATAACACTAGGGTAAACTTCCATCATCAAAACTTCAATATCAATCCACATTTTTTCGGAAACGGGTGCTTCAGAATGATTAGGCTGCACAGTTTGAGATATTTTCTTTATTTTTTTAGCTAAATTACTATTGAGAATTTTAGATTCTCTTAATTCGAATAATCGAGATCTCAAGCTATCTACCTCTTTCTTTACATTTTCATATTCCACTTGCATTTTCACCGAAGAATGCTGAGTATTTTGCAATTGGATTAGTTCATCACTCTTTCTCCGAAGTTCTGCATATAATTGATATATGCTTTGATTCAAAGTATTAATTTTTTCTTGTTGTTTTAAAAGTGAACGATTCTTTCTTCTTATCGTAGCTAAATAGACAATAATGAGTAAAGCACATAAAAATAACAATATCAATATAAAAGTATAATTCCTTTGCCCCTTTAATAGTAATCTTATATTTTCATTATGCAATTTCAAATGTTCATATTTTTGTTCTGTATCATATATATCGACAGATTTACTTATATTCATAAGGGAATCCTCTGCTGCTACATATTCTTCATAAAAAGACAAAGCTCTTTTATAATCATCTCTTTCTTTATTTATTTTATAATAATGATAAGCAATAGTAGCCGGTACAAAATCATTATCTATGGATACACTATTAGCCTTTTGAAGATAATTTTCCGCTTGTTCTAAATTTCCACGCTTTTGCTCAAGATCTGATAAGGTCAAATAATCCGAAGCAGTATCACTCGAATCCTCTTTTATGCTCTTCAATAAATATTTTTCAGCTAAATCATATTTTTCCAAAACATTAAATATATTACCTAGACCATTGTATACATAATTTCTAACCTCATCTACTCTCAAGGAATCTATTATCACTTCTGCTCGCTTCAATATAGTTAAAGCTAAATAATTAGAATCAACATCCATATAACTCCTTCCCTCATTCACAAACGAACGCACATAGCTTTTCATATTACCGGCCAATCGAAAATACCGTCCGCTCTCCTTATATTTTTTTGCAGCTAACACATAACGATCATCCAGTTCATACAAATCCCCCATATAACTACAAATATACCCGGCACGATTATAGTTCTTAATCGCCAACGCTACCTCCAGCGCATCGGAGTAAGCCCTCATTGCCTTCTCGTACTCCTTATCCTCCACATACGAACGCCCCAGATAAAGGCCGATCTCAGCCTCCTCTTCCCGCATCTTTTTCTTTTGATAGTATTTCAAGGCGATCTCAAGCTGGTTCGTATAAGGCATTTCGTCCTCTATTTTATCGGCGGCACGTGCGTACAACATACACCAACGGGCTATCAGACGGGGACTCATCTCTTCCGGGAGCGGAATGGAATCCAATGTAGTGATTACGCTATCCGGATAGGCATCAAACAGGCGTTCCGCCTGATTGATCAAACGGATTTCCTCAGATTCATTTTGGCATCCTACCACAAGGAAAGTCAAGGAAGTTAATAGTATATATATAAATGACTTCATCCTTTATTATAGATAAGCAAAATTAAATATTTTTAATTCATAAACAAACGATAGAACAACAAAATAACAAATACAAGAAGAAAAAACACACAATAAGTCCATGCAAAGGTATCAAGTTATATATACATGAATATCAGTGATATAAAAACATCATCATGTTTTCCGGAAAACACGTACATGTTTTTCCGAAAAGTCGTACGTGTTTTTCATAAATCACGTACGTGTTTTTCCCGGAAATCTTATAAGGAAAATAAGAACACATAAAAAATAGACAATAAGCCGGATCAGCAATAATTCATTGTACAACTTACAAATGCAACCAATCATTAATATCCAACTAGCTTATTGCTTATCTCAATTATTTTACAAACCTTTGCGACCATAATATTAAACTAAAATCTTTACTATGGAATTACAAACGATACAAAACAAGATTCACGAGATCAGAGGTATGAAAGTCATGCTGGATTTTGATCTGGCGGAAATGTATGGAACGGAAACTGCCCAATTGAAACGTGCGGTCAGACGTAATATAGAACGCTTTGAAGGAGATGATTTCATGTTTGAGTTAACCAAGGAGGAACTTTCAAGATGCCAATTTGGTATCTTGAATAAAGGAAGAGGTAGTAATTTCAAATATAAGCCTTTTGCTTTCACGGAATTAGGGGTGGCTATGCTTAGTAGTGTGCTAAATTCTAAAACTGCCATAGAAATCAACAGAAACATTATGAGAGCCTTTGTCGCTATCCGGAATTATACCTTACAAACTATCACTAGTTCCATCGAAATTAAAGAACTACAAGAACGTATCAAATCTCTTGAAATGGCTAATGAGGAAACCCTTTGCGCTATCAATGATCTCAGTGAAGACACCCAAAAGTCTTTGGATGATATTTACATAGCTCTTTCCGAACTGGCTACAAAGAAAAAGAACAATGCTAAAAAGCCTAAAATTGGTTATATCAAATAAAGTAAACTAATAAGTTCTTATACTATGGAATTACAAGCGATACAAAACAAGATTCACGAGATCAGAGGTATGAAAGTCATGCTGGATTTTGATCTGGCGGAAATGTATGGAACGGAAACCGCCCAATTGAAACGTGCGGTCAGACGAAACATAGAACGCTTTCCTGATGATTTTATGTTCACATTAACAATTCAAGAATTTAACAACTTGAAAAACAATATGGTATGCCAAATTGGCATCTCAAAGAAAGGAGGTAACCAATATGCTCCATTCGCTTTCACGGAGCAAGGTATAGCAATGCTTTCTTCTGTACTCAGATCCGATACAGCCATTAAAGTCAATATCTCTATCATGCGTGCTTTCGTCGGCATACGACAAATAATAAGTTCTTCCTCCCCTTTGCTTGAACTCCAACAAGAAGTAAAGGAACTCAAAGCGTATATCGAAGAAGCATTTGCCGATTACAACAACATCAACGAAGATACCCGCACGCAACTTGAGCTAATCAATCTGTCACTCGCTGAGTTACAAGTGAAAAGAACCGAGAATCAATCTCGCCCCCGGATTGGTTACGTGAAATAAACAGTTCATGTAAATAACTCATATAAAATAAATAAATTCACTAACTTTGTGGCCTTAAATAGAAAACGATACAAAAACGATAAACGATCATGGAGTACAATTTCAGAGAGATTGAGAAGAAGTGGCACGACTACTGGATTGCCGAAAAGGTTTATAAAGTCGAAAAGGACACGAATAAGCCTAAATACTATGTATTGGACATGTTCCCCTATCCTTCCGGTGCGGGATTGCACGTTGGCCACCCGCTCGGTTATATAGCTTCTGATATTTATTCGCGTTTCAAACGTTTGCAAGGTTTTAACGTATTGCACCCGATGGGTTACGACGCTTACGGATTGCCCGCGGAGCAATACGCCATCCAGACCGGCCAACATCCGGAGATCACGACAAAGAATAATATAGCCCGTTATCGGGAGCAATTGGAAAAGATCGGTTTCTGCTACGATTGGAGCCGTGAGATCCGTACCTGTGATCCCGAATATTACAAATGGACGCAATGGGCCTTCATCCGGATGTTCAACAGCTACTACTGCAACGACGAGAAGCAAGCCCGCCCGATCAGCGAGTTGATACAGGCTTTCGAGACCAGTGGTACGGAAGGTCTGAACGTAGCTTGCGGAGAGGAACTTAGTTTCACCGCCGAGGAATGGAAAGCCAAGAGCGATAAAGAAAAACAAGAGATATTACTCAACTACCGGATCGCTTATCGTGGAGAGACCATGGTAAACTGGTGTGCCGCCTTGGGTACCGTATTAGCGAATGATGAGGTCGTGAACGGTGTTTCCGAGCGTGGAGGCTATCCGGTGGAACAAAAGATCATGCGCCAATGGTGCTTACGTGTATCCGCTTACGCGCAACGCCTGTTGGACGGATTGGATACGATCGACTGGACGGATTCCTTGAAAGAGACCCAAAAGAACTGGATCGGACGCAGCGAAGGTGCCGAGGTTCGCTTCAAGGTAAAAGACAGCGACAGGGAATTCACGATCTTTACGACCCGTGCCGATACGATGTTTGGTGTTACCTTCATGGTATTAGCTCCGGAAAGCGAATTGGTTCAACAATTAACTACGGCAGACCAAAAAGCGGAAGTAGACGCTTACCTAGATCGTACCAAGAAACGTACCGAGCGCGAGCGCATCGCCGACCGTCAGGTAACCGGTGTATTCAGTGGTTCCTACGCTATTAACCCGTTTACGGGCGAGGCGGTTCCCATCTGGATCAGCGACTATGTATTGGCCGGCTATGGTACGGGAGCGATCATGGCGGTTCCGGCGCACGATAGCCGCGACTACGCTTTCGCGAAGCATTTCGGACTGGAAATCCGTCCGTTGGTAGAAGGTTGCGACGTAAGCGAGGAAAGTTTCGATGCCAAGGAAGGTATCGTATGCAATTCTCCGAGAGCCGGCGTTACTCCTTATTGCGATCTTTCCTTGAACGGACTGACGATCAAGGAAGCGATAGCCGCTACCAAGAAATACGTAAAAGATCACGATCTGGGACGTGTGAAGATAAACTACCGCTTGCGCGACGCTATCTTCAGCCGCCAGCGTTATTGGGGCGAACCGTTCCCGGTATATTACGACGCCGATGGCATGCCTCAGATGTTGCCGGAAGAATGTCTGCCCTTGTTGCTGCCGGAAGTAGATAAATTCTTGCCTACCGAGACGGGCGAGCCTCCATTAGGACACGCCGTTAAATGGGCTTGGGACACGGTAAACCAAAAAGTCACCGAGGTATCAAAGATAGATAACCAGACGATCTTCCCGCTGGAACTTTGTACGATGCCGGGCTTCGCCGGTTCTTCCGCTTATTATTTGCGCTATATGGATCCGCGTAATGATAAAGCCTTGGTAGCTAAAGACGTGGATGAATATTGGAGAAACGTGGATTTATATATCGGTGGTACGGAACACGCTACCGGCCACTTGATCTACAGCCGTTTCTGGAATAAGTTCTTGTTCGACTTGGGTATCGTTTGCGAGGAAGAGCCGTTCAAGAAATTGATCAACCAAGGTATGATCCAAGGACGCTCGAACTTCGTGTACCGCATCAACGGAACCAATAAATTCGTTTCCTTGAACTTGAAAGACCAATACGAGGTCACCCCTATCCATGTAGACGTAAATATCGTATCTAACGATCTGTTGGATATAGAGGCTTTCAAGAACTGGCGTCCGGAATACAACGACGCAGAGTTCGTATTGGAAGATGGTAAATATATCTGCGGATGGGCGGTCGAGAAGATGTCCAAATCCATGTTCAACGTAGTGAACCCGGATATGATCGTTGAGAAATATGGTGCCGATACCCTACGTTTGTACGAGATGTTCCTAGGCCCGCTGGAGCAATCCAAGCCTTGGGATACGAACGGTATCGACGGCGTACACCGTTTCTTAAAGAAGCTTTGGGGCTTGTTCTTCGGCAATACGGATACCCTGCAAGTTACCGATGCCGAGCCTACGGCCGACGAATTGAAATCCTTGCATAAGCTGATCAAGAAAGTAACGTTCGACATCGAGCATTTCTCATACAACACGTCCATTAGCGCCTTCATGATTTGCGTGAACGAGTTAACGAGCTTAAAATGCAGCAAGCGCGCCATCTTGGAGCCGCTGATCACCTTATTGGCTCCGTTCGCTCCCCACATCACGGAAGAGCTATGGCATCAATTAGGACATGATACGACCATCTGCGATGCCCAGTGGCCGGAACATAACGAAGAGTATCTGGTAGAAAAATCAGTTACCTACGTCATCTCATTCAATGGTAAAGCCCGTTTCAACCTCGAACTTCCGGCAGATATCTCCCGTGAAGACGCTGAGAAGGCGGCCTTGAGCCATGAGAACTCAGCGAAGTGGATGGAAGGCAAGACCGTTAAGAAGGTAATTGTCGTTCCCGGCAAAATCGTTAATATCGTAGTGGGATGAACTTAAAACTCACAAAAATCTATTTTTCCGTACAGGATTATCTAATGATCCTGTTCGGAACTCTATTATACGGATTCGGATTCAACGCCTTTATCCTTTCCAACGAAATCGTGACAGGTGGGGTAAGTGGTATCTGTGCGTTGATCTTCTTTGCCTCCAATGGATTGATCCCGGTATCCGTATCTTATTTTGTCATCAACGTAGCCTTGTTGGTGGTAGCCTTAAAGATCCTTGGTCTAAAATTCTTGATAAAAACTATTTTCGGAGTTTTCTCACTCTCGGCTTCTCTCTCTCTCTTCGAGTGGCTGCTGAAAGGACAACCTATACTGCACGACCAGCCGTTTATGGCTATCATAATCGGAGCGTTCATGTGTGGTGCCGGACTAGGATTGGTATTCTCGGCGAACGGTAGTACCGGAGGTACGGATATTATCGGTGCGGTAATCAATAAATATAAGAATATATCGATCGGACGTATCCTTCTGTTTTGCGATTTCTTCATCATCAGTTCCTCTTTCTTCCTGTTCCATAACGTGGACAAGATCGTTTTCGGTTTCGTGGAGATGGTCATAAGCAATTACGTTCTCGACATGGTATTGAACGGTAACCGCCAATCCGTACAATTCCTCATCTTCTCCCAGAAGTACGACGAGATAGCGGATCGCATCATCCATGACTTAGGCCGTGGCTGCACGATACTGGACGGCGAGGGCGGTTATTCCCGCAAACCCGTCAAGGTAGTCGTACTACTCGCCAAGAAATCCGAATCCGTCTCCATCTTCCGGATCGTGAAACGGATAGACCACCAAGCGTTCATCTCCCAAAGCATTGTCCGAGGGGTATATGGTGAGGGGTTCGATCAGATAAAGACTTAAAAAAGAATATACAAACAATTTAAAGCATTTCCATACGTTATATATCTACCGTATAGAAATGCTTTCTTATTTAATAGATTACGAAATATGAAACTTGTATTCGCGACAAATAATCAACACAAACTGGACGAGGTCCGCAAGATAACCGCCGGATACGCGGAAATCATAAGTTTATCCGATATCGATTGCCATGACGATATCCCCGAGACGGCAGATACCTTAGAGGGAAATGCTTTGCTAAAAGCCCGCTATATCAAAGAGAAATTCGGATATGATTGTTTCGCTGACGACACGGGATTAGAAGTCGAGGTATTAAATAATGCTCCGGGAGTCTATTCGGCTCGTTACGCAGGAACGGAGCACGACTCGGAAGCTAATATGAACAAGCTGTTGTCTGAAATGAATCATAAAGAAAACAGAAAAGCACGTTTCCGCACGGTCATAGCTCTAGTCCTTGACGGAAAAGAATATACCTTCGACGGTATCGTGAATGGCTCTATCACTACCGAAAAACGCGGAGATAGCGGATTTGGATACGATCCTATATTCATGCCTGATACCTATACACAAACTTTCGCCGAGATGGGTAACGATACAAAAAACCAGATCAGCCATCGTGCGAAAGCCGTCATGAAGTTAACATCATTTTTATCTGATTACAATTGTTAATATGAGACATATACTTACTATCATTCTATTTTCATTCTTTTCATTCACTGTATTAGCCGCGAATTTTAATACAACCGGATGGAAAACGTATCTTTCTTACAATAACACAAACAGCGTAGAGGAATCGAACGACCAAGTATTTGTGGTAGCGGAAGGATCTCTTTATACGTATGGAAAAGAAGATAATAGTATTAAGCAATATTATAAAGGAAACGGATTAAATGATAATACGATTTCTTTGATCCGCTATAATAAACAAACAAAATCACTCCTTATTATCTATGATAATTCAAATATAGATATACTTGAGGGAGGAGTGGCGACAAATCTACCTTATCTGTCGACCAGTACGTCCATAAGAGACAAACAAATCAATTCAGTATTGGTACATGATGAATATGCCTATTTATCGACAGCATTCGGTATCGTCGTGGTCAATATGGCCAAAAAGGAAATAAAGGATACCTACAAGCTTTCCTTAAATATAACATCGTGTGCCATACAGAATGGCAATATATATGCCTCTACAACCAATAAGGCAGAAGTATCTTCGGGGATTATATACGCCTCATTAAAAGAGAACCTACTGGATAAGGCAAACTGGAAGCCCTATGGATTATCAAACCTTTCCGATAGTCATACGATCTCAGCTATCGCTTCATTCAAGAATACTTTGTTCTACTTGGTCAGTCAGCAAGGTATCTTCTATGAAAACAATGGAGAGCTTTCCCGAATAATAAATAGCTCAACCCTAAAATACATGAAAGTAATAGGCGAAAAATTAGCATGTATAGATAACTCAAGGGTTTTCATCGTATCCGATACGCAAAAGTTTGACCAAATAAACTTAAGTATCAATGATATCAGTACCTATCAAACAGACAAATATTGGATAGCGGAAGGAAGCAAAGGGCTACGTTCTATCCAACGGAAAGGATCAAATAGTTTTGAGGCTCTTAATGAACCTATCATTTTAGACGGACCTTACAGCAATAGCGCATTCGATATTGTTTGTAAAAATGATAAAGTATATATGATCATAGGAGGTAAAGACCTCCTAAATGGTAAACGCTTCGACAAAGGAGGTTATATTCTTACATACGATTATGATAAATGGTCTTTTATCGATCCTAAAGAAGCCCAAAAGAAACTCAATTTACCAAGAAATCCACGAGACTATACAAGTATAGCCGTAACGACCGATGATTCTAATGATGAGATCGTATACGCCTCTTCCATGGGTGATGGCGTTATCCAATATAAGAATGGAACTCCCGTCCAGTCATACAATGAAAAGAATGCCTTTAAAGAAACCGCGGGAGGCTATGGGTCCGGTTATTGTTATATAGATGGACTGGCCTTTGATAAAAATGGAAATTTGTGGATGACAAGCTCAGAGGTTAACCATGCGGTACTTGTTCTTGACAAAGCAGGAGCATGGCATCGTTTGGATATCGAGCAACTTAGAGGAGTTTATACAATAAACGATATACTTATAACCTCCACTAACGACAAATGGATTTATGTGCCTCGTAACACCCCTAAACTTGTAATGATACCGAATAGCGAGTCTTTAGATGAAGTTTCCTCGTATGAGTTTACTACACTTATTGATACCGACGGAAAAGAATTGACTCCTAGTAATTATACATGCGTAGCCGAGGATAAGGATGGATATATCTGGGTTGGTACGAATCGGGGAGCCGTATACTTCACTAAACCTAGGATCTCTTCCGCTGAGGATAAAGCCGCTACACGTTGTACAAGGGTAAAATATACCAATGAGGAAACTGGTAATCTCGCTTATTTCTTAGATAACGTTGTTGTCACGACCCTAAAAGTAGACGCAGGTAATCGAAAATGGATTGGAACCAAAGGAAATGGCGTCTATGTTCTAGATAATGATAATGAGACAATCGTTTATCAATTTAATACGACCAATAGCCCGCTCCTTTCCGATAACATATACGATATAGAGATAAACGATAAGACCGGTGAGGTTTTTATCGGTACCGATAAAGGACTAAATTCCTATCAAGGAGAAGCTTCGGAAGGTAAATCTGATTACTCGGAGATCTATGCATATCCTAATCCGGTACGTCCCGAACATATGGATAAAGTAACGATTGTAGGATTAATGGATAATTCGAATGTAAAAATCACGGATTTAAACGGAAATATTATTTATCAAACTAAATCCTTGGGGGGGCAAGCTATCTGGAATTGCCGGAACGCAAGCGGATCACGTGTAGCGACAGGCGTATATCTTGTACTAGCTTCCACAGAGGAAGCCTCAGAGAGCGTTGTAACAAAAATCATTGTAGTCAAATAGAACAATGAATCAATCAGAGAAAGTTTTACTCAACTCCAGATTAATAAATCAAGTAAAAGAAGCGAATAATTTTGATTTTATTCGCTTCTTTCTTGCGTATTCTGTCATGTTCAACCATTTCAGCACACTGACAGAGACAGATCCTTTTTGGTTTGTTAGCGGAGGATTTCGAGTGAAAGGTTTCTTTATTATTAGTGGATTTCTTGTTATGTTTAGCTTCTTACGTACGCCTAATACCCGGATTTTTTTCCGTAAACGTATTCAACGTATTATGCCCGCCTACAGCTTGACTATTTTATTATGTGCCTTAATCGGATTATTCCTTACCTCTTTATCCTGCAGGGAATACCTCACCTCTTCTAGCTTATACACCTATCTTATCTGTAATTTACTTACATTTAACTTTTTATCGCCGGATTTACCCGGCGTATTCGATACCAATCCTTTACAAGCGATGAATGGGTCTTTATGGACTATCAAGGTTGAATTCATGCTATATATCACCATACCCATTATCTATTGGTTACTGAAAAGATACAATAAATTGGTATGCCTACTTCTTATTTATATCTTATCTTTCATCTACTCGACAACGTGTAATTATTTAGATGATATGACACACAACCCTATTTATGAATTCATGAAAAGACAATTCCCCGGACAAATGATGTACTTTTGTTCCGGTATTATCATACTTGCCTATTTCCCTGTTTTTCGAAAATATATGAGATATTTGTTCCCTGTCAGCCTATTTCTTTTATTGGGTAGAGAGTATATGTTGCTGAGTATTTTCGAGCCTATCGCTCTAGCCTCTATCATTATCACGGTAGCTTATGGATTCAAGTGGTTACATGTATTCAATCGGATGGGAAATTTCTCGTATGGTATCTTCTTGATTCATTTCCCGATCATCCAAATATTCATTCATTACGGACTTGATCGGTATAGCTTGATATTGACATTGGCTCTTACCACTATCCTTAGCACCGGATTGGGTATGTTATCTTGGAAATACATAGAGAAACCTTGTTTATATCATCCTAAAAAGAAAAACCAGACGAACGCAATGCTCGGATGATCTGATCTGTTATCTTCTCCGCTCCTTTCGCAGCGATTAATGCCAAGAACCAAATTCCACCATCCGTAAAAGAGGAAGGTGTCTGAAAAGGATACCTTCTTTTTTGTTATGCTGCCCGTTCATTATC
>NZ_QTLZ01000030.1:0-49575 GCF_003635425.1 Parabacteroides sp. AF27-14 | reverse complement strand
AAGCCCATTGGCAGAATTAAGTATGCACTAAATTAATTCCGCCAACAGGTTTAGTAACTTCTTACAGGTGAATACTTGAATTCAAATCGTGGAGAAGTGAATAGACAGTATTACCCGACAGAGCAACTATGACAACGTAACGCCTTTACAAAAAAGTCGGTACACGAAACCCATAGACTAATTGTCTTGACCTAAAAGAGATTGGAATTTTCAGGACTGCCTATCACTTAGATAGAAGTCCAAGGTCTGCTGAAATACATAATTCAAAAATTGAAATTGCTTGACTGCAAATTTAGTAACTTTGCTTGACAAATTAACGAGAAAGAAGAGAAAATGAAAACCGACCGCATAACATCACCTATACGCAAGCAGGGCTTTCGTGCTTCGTAGGACAGTTAAGTGGTAAATTTAAAGTTCAGTTCTTCGTAGGAAGTTCAGTGGTTAAAATCCCTGCCTGCGTATAGCTGAGAACCGTTATTTGATGATGAGGGCTATTCATATAAATGTAGGTTAAATTTTTCTGACCATTTCAAACTGTTGTCCTTTTGGGGTAAGTCCTAATGATGACAAGAAACCAGTGACTGATTCACAATCGCAATCAACATTAGTAAATTTGAGTACATCGCTTTGAAAATGACTGACAGCACTTTTAAGCAAGGACTTACCTATTCCTTTACGCCGGTAATCTTTTGCAACTGCGAGGGATGAAATATCGCCTGATGCCGGTTCAAAGATAACAAATCCGACAAGTTCTTCTCTTTCATAAGCTCCCAATATGTCCAAATTGTCGATTCCGCGTTCCAGTGAAGCCCTGTCATTTTGCCATGAAGGATGAAAATCGAACCAGGCCGTTTGGTTAAGGCAGTTTTTTAAATCCGATGGGAGTATGCGACATGCGGTATGGTTTACTTGCAATACAGGAACAATATCGCTCAGTTTGGCAGAGTAGTAGTTGAAATTTCTCTGTGTTTCAAAGCCTAATTTGCGATATATTTTTATTGCTTTGTGATTGTGTTGCAAAACTTCCAGTACATATTGCCGAACTCCTTGTTGATATATCAATTCGAGGCTGAAAGTGAATATTTTTTGGGTTAGGTGTAATCCCCGGAATGAAGGTACGGTTCCCGTCCCTGTGTCATAGGCCGTCAAGATGTTGTTGTACATGCCTGTTCCGTTAAACACAAAAGAAATCAGCCGTCCTTCGAAAAATGCTCCGAAAGATAGTTGTGGATTGTATCCTCGTCGGTCGAGCATGCGTCGCAATTCATCCGCATTCAAAGAGAAATCATAATCTTTGAATGCGGATGAGAATGCCGCATACAAATCTTTGAAAGAAACGGACTCTAAAGAATGAATGATGATTCCCATATCGGACGGTGTTATGTGTTTGGATTTTTATCACTATTCTCTACGGTTAAACCGTGCTGTTTGAGAAAGCTGAGCTTATCCCAATAACCTCTTTGGAAAACGATTTTATCGTTTTGCACATGGAAGAATCCGCATCCTCGCAACCCGAGCGGATCTTTCCATTCCATGATAGCCCATTCTCCATCCTCGAATATATGCTCAACAATACAAACCATTTTTGAGGTTGCAAATTCATTTACAAACATTTTATGGATAGCTGTTTTTCCTATAACCGGGGTGTTTGCGACTTGATGGTTTATGGCATCCTGAGCGTATAAGTTTGCCAAAGCGACTGCATCGGCGGCGTTGAAGCAGTCAATCCATTCTTGTAGTATCTCTTTTGGCGTCATATTTTTCGTATCTTTTATTCTTTAATATTTAATTGTTGCTTTTTCCTCTATAAGTTAGAATTAGACATTTTTTCTAATTCCTTTTGAAATGATCATCAAAAACAAAATTAGTATTTTTTTCTGTTTTACTGATGATTCTGTAGAAATATTCTCGTTCATATTATTGTGTCATAAGGAACGTGTCAAAAAAGCGGTTTCCACATTACAGCTTTATGGTAAAATGAGTTTAACCAACTACATAACGCAATCTGTTGTCGGTACTGTTATCTATTTCCCATTCGTATTCTATTTAGCCCCTTATTGTGGGTATGCAGCAAGTTATCTTATCGAATTCACTCTCTTTGGGAGTCAAATATGGTTGTGCAAATGGTGGCTGACAAAACATAAACAAGGTTAGTTGGAATGTTTTTGGTATAATGTTTATAAACATAAATCAAGAAAGAATAAATAAATTTAATAGAGGCTGCCCAAAAAGAAAGAAATTCTTGCAATCACTCTTCTACAGATACTTGCAGAGGGGATAAGATTTACTTTTAGACCTTTTGGATAGCCCCTATTAATATTTTATATAAAATTCATAATTTTAAATTTTTATCCCTTTCGATCGGTTTTCATCCTTAAACTGAAAACCCGGACGCCCGATAATGATATGATTGGCAATGAAATTGCCAGACGGACTTCGTTTATCCATCGGGCTGCGAATCTGCGGGACATCATCGGTTTGTTGTGGCGATATGCTCCGTACACCTTCCGCATCTGGCTTGATCTCCTGCCCGTTCTTTTCTTTTTCGGTGACTTCCTGCGCGGGCGGCGCAAGCTCCAACTGTATCTTGCGGTCAAGCGCGGCAAGTTCGGACTTCAACTGTTTCAGTTCGTCCTCTTTCTTCCACACCTTGCCCGCTATCTCCTGCAACTGCGGAACCTCCTTTTCCAGCACCTCGTTCTTCGCCTTATACTGGTCGATGATGGACGGAATCCTCTCCAATGCATTCAGGAAATTACGTGCGGCGGCTACCGGGTCAGCCATCGCCAGATGCCCGTTGTTATAGGTGTATTTGTAATTCCCTTCCACCACGAAGCGATTGTCGGTAAATTCCAGCCCCTCTTTGAGTATCCTCTCGCTGACCACCATTATCGGGAAACCGTAAATCTCCCCGACAGGCTTGTACAAACCGCCCGTCGTGGCGTTCTTGGCTATCTCCTGCAAACGCTTTCCAATAACTTTTTCGTCGGTTGAATCCACGCCGTCCACCTTGACAATATTAAGGCGACTACCTTCCTTATCAGTCTGCACAACGGAAAGAAAACGGTTCCAGTCCTCCGTCATGGCTTCGATGACAGCCGTGTTGTTGCGCAGTTCCCCCGTCTTGGCTTCCAGCTTGAACTCCGAATCGCGCTTGCCCTTGTTGAACGACTTGCGTTCCCCTTCAAGCGATGCGATACGCTTCTCCAGTTTCGCCTTGTCCAAAAGGTCGGTATTGCCGGAGAGCAACGCCATGTACTCCGAGAAGTTCATGCCCGATTTCTCGTCCATAGCCCCCTCATCGATGGTACGTGCGCCCATCGCCCCGCTTTTGAGCTGCGAGATGAACGTCTGCTTGCAGTGCAGCAGGTTGAACTTGTAGCTGTCCAACGACTTTTCCACCGCGTAGATGATGACATCCACATTGTTCCCGGCAAAACGCTTGGCAATCTCGTTGCCCGCCCTAACTCCGCGTCCGTCACGCTGTTGCAGGTCGGATGGACGCCACGGCGTATCCAAATGATGGATTGCGACACACCGTTTCTGCGCGTTCACACCCGTTCCGAGCATGGAAGTGGAACCGAACAGCACGCGCACCGTTCCGGCGTTCATGGCGTCTATCACCCCCTTGCGTGCCTTGTCGGTCTTGCACTCCTGAATGAAGCGCACCTCGCTTGCCGGGATGCCGTAGTCCTCCGTCAGCTTCCGCTTTATCTCGCTGTACACGTTCCATCCGTCGCCCGGCTGGTATGTTCCCAGATCCGAGAACACGAACTGCGTGCCTTTCTGCGCGTCGTATTTGTGGTAATACTCCGCAATCGTCTTGGCGCAGTGGGAAGCCTTGTTGTCGGGGTGGTCCTCATAATGCGGGTCTATCATGCGCATGTCGAGAGCCATCTTCCGCGCGTAATCGGTGGCGATAAGCATCTTCGCCTTCTCCTCCGTTTCCGACAGGGGCGGTCTGCCCAGCAGCGTGGCGTCACCCGTCTTGGCGAACTGCATCAGCTGTTTGATGAAATACTCTTGGTCGGGCGTGGGAGGTATGTGATGCAGTATCTCGTTCTTACGCGGACGATCCACACCCACGTCCTCCGCCGTGCGGTAATCGGTAATCTCGTTGTAGAAGGCGGCAAGCTCCGGCACTTTGATGAAATATCGGAAACGCTCCTTCTGAACCACATTGTTCGTCACGTTGAACTCGAAGTCGGTTGTCTTTTTGGCGAAAATTGCCGCCCATGCGTCGAAGCATCGGATATCCTGCCTTTCCAATTCCTTCGGACGCAGATACTTGAAGAGCAGGTACAATTCCGTCAGACTGTTGGAAATGGTTGTGCCGGACAGGAACGTAGCCCCCAAGTCCTTGTCCGTGCGCTCCTGTATAGTTCGTATGGCAAAAAGCATATTCAGGGCTTTCTGGCTTCCTTCCGAGTTTCCCAACCCCGCCACACGGTCATGCCGGGTGTTGAAAGTCAAGTTCTTGAATTGGTGGCTCTCGTCAATGAAGATGTGGTCGATGCCCATCTGCTTGAAGTCCACTACGTCATCCGTGCGGGATTTGATGGCGTGTTCCACTTTCTCCAACTTCGCCACAAGGTTGTGCTTGCGTTTCTCCAATCCTTTCAGCATCGCCCGCGACACGTTCTTGCCCTGCTGCCGCAGCACTTCAAGGTTTTCCTCCACCGTGTCAAGCTCCGCTTGCAGGATGCGCTGTTGCAACTCCGGCGACTGTGGTATCTTGCCGAACTGGTCGTGCGACATGATGACGCAATCGTAGTCGTTGTTCTTGATGTTGTTGAAAAAACGCACGCGGTTGGCAGTCGAGAAATCCTTTTCCGAAGCGTAGAGAATCCTCGCATTAGGATATGCCGCCTGATAAGTGGCTACTATCTCCGCCACGTTCGCCTTCAAGCCGATAATCATCGGCTTGTGCGCCAAGTTCAGACGCTTCATTTCATGCGCTGCAATACACATTATCAGTGTTTTACCTGTTCCAACTTCGTGGTCACAGATCCCGCCTCCGTTCTGTTTTATCATCCAGACGCAATCCTTCTGCGACGGATAAACGCTTTGAATACCCCGGCTTGCCAATCCTTTCAGATTGAGGTCGGGAAACGTCTGGTGCGAACCGTCATACTTCGGTCGCACGAAACAGTTGAACTTGCGGTTGTACATTGTCGTCAGCCGTTCCTTGAACTGCGGCGACTGCTCTTCCAGCCATTCCGAGAACCCGTTACGGATTTCGTCAATCTTGGCGTTGGCGAGCTGTATGCCCTCGCTGTCGCGCACCTTGATGTCATTGCCATGCTCATCCTTGCCGATGGACTTCATCATGTCGGGGCAGGTGTTGTGCAGGGCGTGTTTCAACAGGTGCATACCGTCATAGTTCCGGTAATAGCCCTTCACTAAAAACTCGTCCGTGATTTTCATGGTGCGGTAGCCGCACGCCACCGAATACTCGTCCATGCTTGCGGAGTAGGCGATTTTCACGTCCGTGTCGAAAAGATGGCTCATGTAGGCGGCGTACACGCCCGTCGGAATCCAGCGTTCCCCGAAATTGAAGTCGAGGTCCTCGAAGGCGATGCGCGGCGGCTCGGCTTCTTTCAGAGCCAACAACGCCTGCTTCACTTCCGGCATACGCCCGTTTTCTGGGTTGTCACCCATCCATGCCTTGATGCGCTCCGCCTTCTCTATCACGTTCCCGGCGATGAACCTGTCCTTTATCTCGTAACCGGTTACGAGCGGGTTGTAGAAGATGCGTCCTTTGAGGGCGTCAAGCAATCCCTCTTCCGTGCTGTCGGTTATCTCCCGCATATAGTCGAGATTGACCGTGCCGAACTTGTTGAGCGATGCGGAGAGTGCCTCTTCGGGAGAGCTTACGTTGGCATGGCTCTCCACCGAGAAGGAAACGGGACGCTCGAAGATGTCCGCCTTGACGAACCTGCCGTCTTCCGCACGTTCCAACGAAAGGATGTCGCGCCCGGCGGCATCCATCATCAACAGTTTCACGTTCTGCTTGGCATTGAGGTTGCCGTAGCGCATGACAAACTCATCGTAGCAGGTGTTCAACGCTATGCGTTGTGCAGACCCTTCATCGTGATACTCCGCCTCGTAGCGGTAAAGCCGCTCGTATGAATCACGGAGTGACACATACAACATCGCTTTCTCCTTCTGGTAGCCAGTCAGGTCAAGCGGTTGGAATGTCGCGCCGTAAGGCGTGAGGTCTTTCAAATAACCGAGATTGCGTGAAGCATCCAGTACCATAGAGCCGTCACGATAGTGCGGCTCCAGCATGCCGTTGAACGGACGGGGAGAAAGGTCGAGAGGTTCCTCCTCCGGTTTTTCCGCTTCCATTTCGGGGAAAAGGGAGGTTGCAGCCGTTTCCGTTGCGTGAGCGGCAGGAGTGGCGGCAACTTCCGGCTGCGTTTCGGGTTGCCGTGTTTCCTGCTCCGGTGCGGCTTTCACGTCCGGGACATGCTGCCGTTTCTCCTGATGCTGTGCCGCCAGCCTGCGAAGCTCCTTGCGTCGCTCCGGCGTGAGGTCCATCATCATTTCATAGAAGCCGTTGATGGGCGGGTTGGTATCCCAATCCAAAGTGGCGTAAATATCATCCGGATCGGCTTTGGCTGCGACACTCACCGGCTTTGTTTCTTGGCTGTCCCTGTTCTCCGTCGGTGGTGCGGCAGACGGCTGTGGCGGTGCGGTCGTAACCTTCGGCGTAACCTGCGCCTGCGGTTTGGGAGGCATACGTCTTGCCGGGCTTTCCTTTTTCGCCGTCTTTTTCTTCTTGGAGGGTGCTTCCTGCTTGCGTACCTCCTCGGTCATGCCCCAGAGGTCGAGCAGGGAGAGCTGCACGCCCTCCGAATAATCGGGACGGTGCGGCTCTATCTCCGGCTTTTCTTCCTCCGGCTGCGGTGTTACCGCTTCGGGCTTGGCTGCCATTTCATTACGTGGCTGTATCTCAGGAGTGACAACTGGTATGGAAATGGTTTCCGTAACCGTGCTTTTCCCCTGTGCCGGATGCAGGCTGTACATTTCATACAGTTCTTTGTCAAACTGATGCAACTCGATTTTCAGATGTTCCCGCAAGTCCTCCGCCATTTGCCCGATGCCGCCCCGGTGCAGGAGTTGATAGGCAGGTTTCCCGTAAGGGTCTGTGCCTCTGATTAAATCCGTATTGGAAAGAGAGCTGATGCTCCATACATACCCGTTCACCGAAGTGCCGATGGGCGTCTGTTCGGTCTGCATGAAAAGTTTCTCGTTGTAGTACAGTTCCCCGTTCTTTCCGCTGTTCTTTTGCAGGATAATCAGGTCGCTGCCCACCTCCGTACCCGCGTTGTCCGTGAAGAGATTGTTCGGCAGGCGTGCGACACCCACCAGATTGGCATTACGCATCATATACTCGCGTATGGGTGCGTTGGACGGTGCGTCCAGCACCCCCTGCGAGGTGATGAACGCCACGATGCCGCCCTCACGCACAGCGTCAAGGCTTTTCAGGAAGAAGTAGTTGTGTATTGCCTTCGGTGCGGAACGCCTTGCCGGGTCTTGGCTTCCTGTAAACTCCGGGTCGAACACAGCCACGTCGCCGAACGGGATGTTCGAGATGGCAAGGTCGAAATAATCCGTGAAGGGCTTCTCTATCTTCTCGAATCCCTGCACCCTTACCTTTTGGTCGGGATGCAGGTGTCCCAATATCTTGCCCGTCATCAGGTCTTTCTCGAAAGCCATGATGTCCGCGTCCGGCTTGTTTTCCAGCACGGCATCCACGAATGCGCCCACGCCCGCCGACGGCTCCAACACACGGTCGGGACGTATGCCGTGTTCATGCAGAGCCTCCGCAATCGTGCCGGTTATCTCCGGCGGTGTGTAGAATGCGGTCAGCACGGACTGCTTCATGGCATCCGCGTACCGCTTGTACTCCGTATCGTCCTTGCTGTTTTCACGCACCAGCCTGTGCAGTTCCACCGTAGGGGCAAACAGTTCGAGGTCCGATTTCGCCCAATGCACGGCATCCGTCAGTTCCTTTGCCGGGTTCAGTATGCACTTCAACCCGCCGAAACCGCAATACTTCCGAAGTATGGCTTGTTCCTCGGCGGTTGCCGTCCTCCGTTCCCTGTCAAGGATGAATGCCGTCCGTATCGCCTCGATGTTGTCCCGCAGCCGTTGTTTGCGGTTAAACGCCATATTCCCCGATATAAAGGACGACGGCTCCCGTCAGCTCCGTGTAGAGCAGGTCGTATTCGGGCGACAGGGCGAAGTTGTCGTCCGAAAGATCATAGGCGGAGAATACGTTGCCGACAGGCGGCAGCAGCTTTCGGATGAAGGCTTCGCGTTTCTTTTCCGGCACTTCGTCGGCAAACTCGTTTTCCACGACTTCGCGGAGGATGGCGTACTTGGAATAGCGAAGACCACGCAGGAGCGTGTCCATCGCCAACTCCTGCGCCCCCTCGGACGGATAGCCTTCGAGCCGCGCACGCTCATACGTTTCGGCGGCACGGTCGGCACGTTCCCGGATGAAGGCATCGTCGGAAGCCTGTTCAAACCTGTTCGTGCGGAGATAGTCCAGCAGGTACAGACCGTAATAGGAAAAGTCGGTCTGACCTTCGTTTTTCTTCTTGTTGTTCATTACTTTGGAATTTAGTGGGTTGATAATGATGGGGATAATCGTCTGAAAAGGAGAATGAAAAGGCACTCGGTATCCCTCCGAGTGCCACCACTAAATCCAAAGAATGAGTGTAATCCGGTATCGAAGAACAATTCATTACTCTGAACAAGTGGCAAAGTTAATACTATTTCTTCCGTCCTGAAAATTTCCTGCTCGTTTTCCTTTCGGGGAACACGAAAGTCGTGTTATAGTCCCCGTCAAAGGCGACTATGGCGTCGAAGCTCTTGCCCTGCTTGCTCTTGAAGCCTTTGAGCGGCTTCGTATGCCCATCGGTGAGCAGCTCTTTGATCTCGTCATCGGAAAGGGTGCGGTTCGCCTTCAGGCGGAACACGGGTAGCCCGCAGTCCGCGTTGTCGCAGCGGACGACCTTGCCGTAGAACTGCATACTGCCCGTTCCGCACTTGGGACACTTGCAGCCGGAATCCCTGCGGGCGAACAGCTTGTCGCACGAGAGCAGTTCGGAGGTAATCTCCTTTGTGTACGCCTCTATCTCCTTGCAGAAGGTGTCGGCGGGCAGCTCCCCGCGCTCGATGCGTGCCAGATTCTTCTCCCATTCGCCCGTCATGGCGACGTCGGCGATGCGCATCGTCTTCACGACAGAGTAAAGGGCAAGCCCTTTTTCTGTCGGCACAAGCGATTTCTTGCAGCGTTCCATGTAGCCGCGCTTGAAGAGCGTTTCGATGATGGCGGCACGGGTGGCGGGCGTGCCGATGCCGCAGTCCTTCAAAGCCTGACGGAGTGCGTCGTCCTCTATGTCCTTGCCCGCCGTTTCCATAGCCGAGAGCAAGGTTGCTTCGGTATGCAACGGCTTGGGTTTGGTCTTTCCCTCCGTGATGGAACAGCCTTTCAACGTCAGCGTGTCGCCTTCCCGCCAGCCGGGGATGGCGGTTTCTTCCTTGTCCTCCTCACCATATACGGCACGCCATCCGGCTTGCCTGATGACGCTGCCTTTCACCGTGAACTCCACTCCGGCACACTCCGCCGTGACGGTAGCGGTGTCCTTGACGCATTTCTCGGAGAACGCCTCGATCATGCGCCCGGCAACCATCTGATAGACGGTGTTGTCTTCTTTGGAGAGGAACAGCGGTTTCTCTCCCGTGACGAGCAGGGCGTGGTGGTCCGTCACCTTGCTACCGTCCACGCTTCTGCGTGTCGGGACGGCTTTCGGCTGCACCTTGCCTTTCCATTCGGGCAAAGCCCCGATGAAGGCGAGCAGCTTGGGGATTTCGGCGAACACGTCTTCGGGGATGTAGCGGCTTCCGGTTCTCGGATAGGTGATGAGCTTCTTCTCGTAGAGCTTCTGCGCGATTTCAAGCGTCTGTTCCGCCGTGAAGCCGTGCTTGGTGTTGGCTTCCTTCTGGAGCGTGGTCAGGTCGTACAGGAGCGGTGTTTCCTCCGTCTTCTCCTTGCGTTCGGCTTTCGTGACGGTGGCTGTGCCTGCCGACTTCACCTTATTATACAGTTCCGTCGCGGGCTCTTTCTCTTTCCATTTTTCGGAAGAGGAAAACTTCACAGTTCCTTCGTCGCAGCCGTCCGTTGCGATATGGAGCTGCCAGAAGGCTTCGGGCGTGAAGCGGCGGTTCTCCCAGTAGCGTGCGCACACCATCGCCAATGTAGGTGTCTGCACCCGCCCGACGGAGTAAGTGCCGTGTCCGGCGGCGATGGAGAGTGCCTGCGTGCCGTTGATGCCCACGAGCCAGTCCGATTCGCTCCGCGCTTTGGCGGCAAGATAGAGGTCGTCGTATTTGCCGCCCGCTTCAAGGTTGCGCAGTCCCTCGCGGATAGCCTTGTCGGTAAGCGAGCTTATCCAGAGGCGGACGAACGGGGTGGCGCATCCGGTGTAATGGTAGAGGTAGCGGAAAATAAGCTCACCCTCGCGTCCGGCATCGGTCGCCACGATGATCTGTTCACTTTCCTTGAATAGCCGGGTGACGGTCTTGATCTGCGTCACCACGCCGCTGTCGGGCTTGTAGCCCTTCTCCGTCTTTACCTGACGGGGGACGAGCGTGAAGGTGTCGGGGATGACGGGCAGGTTGTCACGGACGAAGCCGCGTATGCCGTAGCCGTCGGGCATGGCAAGCTGTACGAGATGTCCGAACGCCCAAGTCACGGCGTAGCCGCCTCCCTCGAAATATCCTTCCTCTCTCTTTGTCGCGCCCACGATACGGGCGATCTCACGTGCCACAGACGGCTTTTCTGCAATGATTGTCTTCATATTCTTCTGTCGTTTTGAATTTTACAAATGTTACTTCGGATTTAGTGGCGGACACCGGATTACATCTTCATGCCCTTATTGTTTCTTTTTTGCGGCTTCTCCTGCTGCTGTTGCTGCGCGGTGTCCTTCGGGGCGGTCTGTCCCTTCCGCAACGGCTCCTTCAGGTTCTTGGTAGCCTCGTTGGTCTTGCCCTCGCTGTTCACCGCCACCTGCGTGCGGCTCTCGTTGGAAGGCGCGACCTTCTGCGCGTTGTCGGGGTTGGTGTCGTAGCGGTACGGGCGTCCCTTCTCCGGGTTGAACTTGATGTACATCGTGGCGTGGAAGCCCTGCTTGTCGGTCACGTTCTCCAGTTTCACGGCTTTGCCCGCCACGTAGTCGGCTTTCTGCTGCTCGGTGAAGTCCACGCCGCTCCATTTGCTGATGGGGCGGATGCTGCCGTCGGCGTTCGTCCACGTGTTGCGGCGTTGCTCCTTGTTCGTGTTGGCTGTGTTTTCCGTACCTTGCGCCTGTTTCTCCTTATTTTCCTGTGTCTGGACGGCACGGGGCGACCTGCCGGTTCCCGGCACGAACTCCACGCCGCGCTGCTCCACGTTCACTTGCAGGGTGGTGACGAACTTCCTGCCGTCCTTGCGTTCGATGAGTTTGTCACGCACGGGCAGACCGGCACGCAGCATGTCCTGCTCCTGCTTGGTGATTTCCGTCTTGCCGATGCGTTCCGGTATGCGCACCTTGCTGGCCGAGACATCCGTGATTTCGTTCGTCTTGCGGTCGATGCTGACGAACGAGGGGATGATCTCGCCCGTTTCCCTGTCCACGAGGTCCACGACCCTGCCGAGGTTGCCCGTTTCGCGCAGGTTCTTCCGGTCATCGTCGGAGAACTTGTGTTCCTTGTAGTCGTCGAGCTTCTGCTCCTTGCGGATGAAGTGCGGCACAAGGCTGACGTTGCCCTCGCCGTCCTTCTTGAAGGAGAGGCGGGCGTCCAGTTCGAAAGCCTCTCCGCCGAAATTGGGCGACACCCTCACCAAGTCGGACTTGCCGTAGTTGAGCATCCTGTTAAGGTCGCCCGACTTTTCAAGGTCGTCGCGCTTCACGCCCCATTTCTCCTCCAACTTCTGCCAGTTGATCTTGCTCTCGTCGATGGGCTGGTAGCCCCGGTTGCCCTGCGTCTGCTGAGGACTTTCCTGATTCTGTTCGTTTTTCTGTTCCATTTCTTCCTGTTTTTTAGGTTCGTCATCTTGTTTCTGTTCCGGTTGTTCCTGTTTTTCGGCGGACTGCTCCTCCTGTACTTTCTTTTCGTAGCCGGAGGTGTCCACCTTGTGGGGCGCAAGCATCTCCTTGTTGCCGTCGGGATCTTTCAGCAAGTCCTTGATAACCTCCAGCAGTTTGTCGGCTTGGTCCGCCGCGACACGGTAGAAACCGAAGCGGCTGGGTTCCCTGCACTGCCGGAAGAAGTTCCTGAAGAAGTTGTCCAGCACGTCGCCGTGCCGGTCGAATTGCAGGAAACTCTGCGCGTTCTCCGCTTTCGCGGGGATACGCTTGGGGGAGCCGTCGGCGTTCAGCCCGGCTACCACGCTGATTTCGCCCGTCTTCTCGTCACGGACAACCAGCACGTCCTTTTCGTCTTTTTTCTTTGCCATCTGAAAAATGTTTTAATGGTTATTTTTGAAAGAAATTATGGATACGAGCCTTGTAGAAGGCTATGTCTTCCTTGCGGAAATCCTTTACATGTTCGGAGAGGAACGTCAGCACGTCCGCCTCGCTGTAATAGGTCTTTTTGCCGAGCGTCTTGTAGGGCAGCGCGCCGATGCTGCGGTAGCGTTGCAGGGTGCGCTTGCTGATCTGGAGCAGTATGCACAGGTCTTGGTTGTCGAAAAGCCTGATCCCGTCCATCGGGTTCGGGGCTTTGCCGGACGGCTGCATGGAGAGCAGCATCTCGTCCTGACGGTCGAGCCGTTCCATCACCTTCTGCATCCAGTTCTCGAAATTGTTGCGGGTAAGCAGTTCCATGTCTTACGTCCTCCTTCCTTTGGGTCTGCCGCCCGTGCGCAGCGTGTGGTTGCGTTTCAACTGTTCCGGTGTCGCGGCTTCGCCCGTAACGGTGCTGTCTTCGAGCAGGCGGTCGATTTCCGACTGCCGGTAGCGGCACTTGCCGCGCAGCACGACATAGGCGATGCGCTGTTCGCTGCGCATGCGCTGGAGGGTGCGGCAACTCACGTTCAGCAGGTGCGCCGCCTCGCGGGTGGTGAGCAACCTGTCGGGAGCTTCTTCCTTCCTACCGCCGGAAACGGCACGCACGTGTGCCGCTATCTCGGCTATCTGTTCCGTCAATGCGGTGAAGGCGGAACTTTCCATCGTTATCACTTTCATATTCAGTTCTTTCTTTTGGTTTATTTGCATGAACATAGGCTGCGCCTCGGCATACCGTTCAAGCGGGCTTGACGTTCTGCGCTCGGCTTGCGCTATGTTTCTGCGACAAAATTCGGCAATAAACCAAATGGGCTTTAACAGCTCACTACGTGGCTCACGTAAGATTTTTACGGATAATGGCTCCGTAACCCGGACAGACGGCGCAACAAGCTGCCTTTTAGCGGGAAACGGTACGTGTTCAAGGCGGCTTCGTTACCTTTGCGGCAAACTCTGAAATGTTTTGCTTATGGAAATAGTATCTATCGAGAAAAAGACCTTCGAGATGATGGTGGCGTCCTTCAACGCCCTCGCGGAGAAGGTAGCCGCCCTGAGGCGCAGGAGCGACGGCGGGCGGATGGAAAGGTGGCTCACGGGCGAGGAGGTCTGCGGGCAGTTGAGGATCAGCCCGCGCACGTTGCAGACTTTGCGTGACAGGCGGCTTATCGGCTACTCGCAGATAAACCGCAGGTTCTATTACAAGCCGGAGGAGGTCAAAAGGCTCATTCCGCTTGTCGGCACGCTCTATCCCGGCGGAAAATGATTTGATTTTTATTATTCACAACCCACTGAATCCGAAGTTATGATGAACGAGAACAATGAAGTGTTTACGATGGAGGACGAGCCGCTTGCCACCGTCGTGCAGAACATGCGCAAAGGCTCGAAATGGCTCTCCGCCTTTCTGGAAAGTTACCGCCCGCCGTTGGACGGGGAGCGTTACCTGACGGACAGGGAGGTGGCGGAACTGCTCCGTGTCAGCCGCCGCACCTTGCAGGAGTACCGCAACAACAGGGTGCTGCCCTTTATACTTTTGGGAGGGAAGGTGCTTTACCCCGAATCGGGGTTGCGTGAACTATTGGAGGCGAACTACCGCAAGCCGATGGAATAAGGCGGCTGCATGAAAAAAGGAAACGGGCAACTCCATACGGGCTGTCCGTTTCCTTTTTCTTTTTTCTTTTTATGCGTGTTTAGCAATACCCGGCTTTTCCGTTCTGTATGAACATCACGTATGCCTGCCGCTTTTCCTTCGAGAGTGCCTTGCCCACCAGCCACGTGCGGAACACGTGTGCATGGTAGGTGTTCAGCCGGAAGGCGATGGGGATGATGATTTCCAGCGAATACACGTCGGCTGAAAGCCCGTTTTCAAGCCGCATGTAGCGACACACCTCGTAGTCGTTCAGCACGTCCGGCTTGCGGACGGCTCTGATGGCGGCGTTCACTGCCGGGACGCCCGTGTGGAACAGTCCGGCGATTTCTGTGGAGGTCATCCATATCTCGTTACCGGTTACGCTGACCGCCTTGTCCTCTATGATGATTATGTCACGTTTCATGGCTTTTCTTTTTAGATGGTGCAACCTGCAAATTCCTCGATGCCGTTCAACCTTGCGGCAAGGTTCTCCATGTCTTGGTTGAGCTTTTCTTTGGTGATTTTCGCGTATATCTGCGTCGTTTTTATGCTCTTGTGTCCCAGCATGGAACTGACCGTTTCGATGGGTACGCCGTTGGAGAGGAACACCGTCGTGGCTGCCGTGTGTCGGCTCTGATGCCACGTGATGTGCTTGGTGATGCCGCAACGCTTGGCGACGGAACGGATTCCGGCAAGGCACGTGTTGTAGTGGGGAACGGGGAAAATCCTGCCGTTCCCGCACAGACCCCGGTATTTGTCGATGATGCGCTTTGCGATGTCGAGCAGGCGGATATTGGACACCACGCCCGTCTTCTGGCGGTTGATGTTTATCCACTCGTGTTCGTCGAAGTAGGTATGGATGTTCTCTTCCGTCAGGTTGCGCATGTCGGCGAACGACAGGCCCGTGAAGGCGCAGAACAGGTAGAGGTCGCGGTAAAGCTCCTGCTTGGCGTTTTTCAGCCTGCCCTCCATCAGCAGCCGGATTTCCTCTTTCGTCAGGAAACTGCGTGTCGTTTCCTCCTTCTTGATTTCATACTCCCGGAATGGGTCGCGTGTGAGCCACTCGTTGTTGATGGCGATGAACACCATCGTCCGCAAGGGGCAGACATACAGCCACACGGTGTTGGTGCAGCAGTGCTTGTCCGTGCGCAGGAACATCTCGAAGTCGGAGATGAAGGCGGGCGTAAGCTCTTTCAGCGCGATGTCCTTCACGCGGTAGCGGATGGTGAGGAACTCTTGCAGGTGCTTGTAAACGGTCCTGTACTTCAGGAGCGTGCCTTTGGCTTTCATGCCAGCATCCACCTGTTTCTCGTAGTCTTCGTTGTGCTGCCGGAACACCTGCATCAGCGTGTGATAGCGATGTTCCAGTCCGAGAAAGGCGTTCTTGACCTTCTCCGCCGTGACGAAGTTGTCACGCTCCATGATTTCCTGATAGTGTTTGTTGATGCGCACACGCATCTTGTCGAGCATGCGGTTCGTTTCGAGTGCCGCCGAGCTTCTGCCCGTGACACGTCCCCCTTTGGTGTCCCACAGCTTGGGATCGACGGTCAGTTTGCAGCTGAACTGCGTTTGGCTGCCGTCCACCGTAATGCGTCCCATGACGGGTACTGTCCCGTCCTTTTTCACTACCTGACGTTTGAGGTAGTAGATTACTGAAAATGTACTCTTCATCGTCCTTATTTTTTTAGGTTCAAAATTAGTTGGTGAAGAGTCCGTCGCCGGTACGCAAAACGGGGAGGAACGGCGCAATCTTTTTCCGTAACCGGATTTGTTGCGTGAGTTGTCAGTAACTCACTAATCCTTAACGCCTTGTTTCGTTATCCGTGTCCGTTTGTCGCCATTCCGTGCATGGTTACGGACAAGTAACGTAGCGGCGTCCTGATTTGGCTTCAGCGGTGATTGCGATGGCTTCACGAATAATCGGAAGCACGACTGAAACCCTTGTAACTCAATTCTATCACTATATCTTTCCGCATTTCTCTTTTTTGTAGTAACTTTGTCGCAATATATACTGATTGATATGTCTCTCACTCATGGATTGATTTACAATGTCTGTATATTTGCCTCCTTTTTCAAGGTAACCAATGGAACTTGATAAATAGAAATGTTTTGTTTGTAAATACTCGATATCTAATGATATTTGATAAGTCGTTAACTTATGGGGGTATAAATCTATATTTGCACCTTTGACTCCTTTTGTTTGTAATTTCGAAAAAGCTAAGCCGTTTTCTAATTTAAATACTTGTGCGTTCAGATTAGAGATACATGATAATAGATTAACATACAAGAGCAAACAGTTTCTCCTAGGGAAAACTAAAGTTTCGTAAGCACAAAACTAAGGTTTCCTCATGAGGAAACAAATGTTTCCATAGCGGAAAACTTTTGTTTTATACTAAGAAAAACTATAAATATCAATTAATCAGTTTTTTAGATGATATATGAAGCATGATCAAATAGATAGCTTGCCGGCTAAGCAATGTCTCCGTCTTCTGCCGCTTCTTGAAAAAGATAGGACTAATAATGCGGTTGGCGAGTAGGGGACGATGGTGTTTTGTGATTGAAAAGTAGTAAATGGTGGTAGATACGAGCCAATAGTGGTAGATGCTATTTATCTACCACCACTCGATAAATAACTTATAACCAATTGCTTATAGCTATAGTTGTAGGTGTGGTAGATGATTTGATAAAAAAATCCCGGATAGCGTTTAATCTACCCGGGATTATATATAATGTATAAGACCTTATCTTAGTCTCTGTACTCCCTGCGAGGTCCGCGATCACCACGATCTTGACGAGGACCACGGTCTCCACGGTCTGGACGAGGTCCACGCTCACCTCTTTCTGGTCTTGGTGGACGTTCCTCGTAACCTTCCGGTTTCGGAAGCAATACCTTGCGGGAAAGTTTGAACTTGCCTGTCTTCGGATCGATATCAACCAACTTGACAGAAACCGTATCGCCTTCCTTCAAGCCAGCTTGCTCAACGGTCTCCAGACGTTTCCAGTCGATCTCGGAAATGTGAAGCAAACCATCCTTGCCCGGCATGAACTCAACAAACGCACCATAAGGCATGATAGAGGAAATCTTTCCTTCATAAACCTCTCCGATCTCAGGAACAGCCACGATACCTTTGATCGCCTTGACAGCCGCATCGATCGTAGCCTTATTCGTGCCGGAGATCTCGATCTTTCCTACGCCGTCTACCTCATCGATAGAAACCGTAGCGCCCGTCTTCTCTTGGATACCTTGGATGATCTTACCGCCCGGGCCGATTACCGCACCGATGAATTCTTTACCGATAATCATCGTCTCGATACGAGGTGCATGAGGTTTCAAATCCTCACGAGCTTCCGGTTGAGCCTCCAAGATCTTGCCCAAGATATGCATACGGCCCTCTTTCGCTTGAGCCAAAGCGTTCTCAAGGATCTCGTAAGACAAACCGTCTACCTTGATATCCATCTGAGTTGCCGTGATACCGTCTTTCGTACCCGTTACCTTGAAGTCCATATCACCCAGGTGATCCTCGTCGCCTAAGATATCAGACAAGATGGCGTAGTTCGTACCCTTGTTCTCAGAGATCAATCCCATAGCGATACCGGATACCGGTTTCTTCATCGGGACACCCGCGTCTCTCAACGCCAAGGTACCGGCGCAAACCGTAGCCATAGAAGAAGAACCGTTAGACTCCAAGATATCGGAGATTACACGTACTACATACGGATAGTTGTCCGGGATCATACGTTTCAGCGCACGGTGAGCCAAGTTTCCGTGTCCGATCTCACGACGGCCTACGCCACGTGTAGCCTTAGCCTCGCCAGTGGAGAACGGGGGGAAGTTATAATGTAAAAGGAAACGCTCGTAGCTATGATTCAATACGTCGTCTATCATTTTCTCATCAGACTTCGTACCTAAAGTAACCGTAGATAAAGACTGAGTCTCTCCACGTGTAAAGATAGCGGAACCGTGAGGACCCGGCAGGCAATCTGTCTCGATCCAGATCGGACGGATCTCGGTAGTCTTACGACCGTCCAAACGCTTGCCCTCATCAAGGATGGCACGGCGCATAGCCTCTTTCTCTACATCGTGATAGTAGCGACCGATCATTTCCAGTTTCTCGTCCGTCAACTCCTCCTCGGAGAATTGAGCCTTGTATTCCTCTACGATTTTCTCGAATGCCTCGCTGCGTTCGTGCTTGCCGCTACCGGATGTGGCTACGGCGTAAGCCTTGGCGTAACATTTGTCGTGTACGTCCTTGCGCAACTCGTCATCGTTTACCTCGTGGCAATATTCACGTTTTACCAATTTGCCGCAAGCCTCGGATAATTCCAATTGAGCCTTGCATTGTACCTTGATAGCCTCGTGAGCGACCTTGATAGCCTCAAGCATCTCAGATTCCTGAACCTCGTTCATCTCACCCTCAACCATCATGATGTTGTCTATGGTAGCGGCAACCATGATGTCGATATCAGCTTTCTCCAATTCCGCGGAAGTTGGGTTGACGATGTATTTTCCATCCGTACGAGCTACACGAACCTCAGAGATCGGTCCGTTAAAAGGAATATCAGAAACTGCCAAAGCGGCGGAAGCGGCCAAACCTGCTAATGCGTCCGGCAAATCTTCGCCATCCGCGGAGAACAATATAATATTTACATATACCTCAGCGTGGTAGTTGTCCGGGAAAAGAGGACGCAACGCACGGTCTACTAAACGAGATGTGAGGATTTCATAATCAGAAGCTTTTCCTTCTCTTTTTGTAAAACCTCCGGGGAAACGTCCAAAAGCGGAGTATTTCTCTTTGTATTCTACTTGCAACGGCATGAAGTCAACACCCGGGTTCGCATCTTTAGCGGCACAAACAGTGGCGAGCAACACGGTGTTGTTCATACGAACGGTAACCGCTCCGTCCGCCTGTTTGGCCAATTTCCCGGTTTCGATGGTAATGGTTCTTCCATCACCTAACTCGATCGTCTTGTTAATTGGATTAAGCATAATCTTTTTTCTTATTTTTCTATCTGTCAAAAATTGGTGCAAATGTAATGAAAGTTTACCTGTAATTGCATGAAAATGAAAAGAAATAACAGTCTTGAAATACTTTTATAGAAAAAAGCCTTGAAGAAATACGGAATAATAGTGCCACAATTGTAAAATAATGTATATTTGCACCAGATTAGTAATATAGACAAACTGGAATAATGAAACAAATATCTACGAATTTACTAGCTGTGCTGTGTGTTATGTTGCTTTTGTTCACGGCTTGTAAGAAGAATTCTGATTTTACGGTGGAAGGTGTAGTGTCCGGCGCAGACGGCCAGATGATGTATCTGGAGAATGTAGGTGTGTCGACGGTAGAGTTGATGGACTCCGTAAAACTGACGGCGGCCGGTAAATTCAGCTTTACGAAGCCTCGTCCGGCATTCCCTGATTTTTATCGCTTGCGTCTGAATAACCAATTGATCAACTTCTCGGTAGATTCTACGGAGACGATCTCGTTCGTGGCCGATGCCGGGACTTTCGCTACTTCTTATAGCGTGGAGGGCTCAGAGAATTGCAAGGCGATCAAGAATATTACCTTGGCTCAATTAGACGCGAACCAAGCGATCCATCGTTTACGGAAAGAATCTGAGTCCGGTCTGTTGGCGGATTCCGTATATTCCCGCCAGGTGCTCGAGGCCGCCGAGGCTTATAAGGACGTGGCTCGTAAGTATATTTATTCCGCCCCGATGTCCGCTGCCGCTTACTTTGCCTTGTTCCAGCAAATCGACGGCTTGCTGTTCTTCGATTTGTATGACAAGAACGACTCGAAGGCTTATGGTGCCGTAGCCACCAGTTTCGATCATTATTATCCGGAAAGCCCTCGTGCTAAGCATCTGTATAACTTGGCTCTTCAATCGATAAAGGTGATTCGTAGCCAGCGCCCGATGGATTTGGATAAGGTGGAGAAGAAAGAGGTTAGTTTCTTGGATATCGAGTTGCCGGATATACATGGGGAAAACACGAAATTGTCTTCTGTCGCTACAGGTAAGGTGGTGTTGATCAACTTCACGGCCTATATGTCCGAATGGTCTCCTGCCTTGAATATGGAATTTGGCGATTTATATACGAGGTACCACGATAAGGGCTTGGAGATTTACCAGATCTCTTTGGATAATGATGTCCACTTCTGGAAGAACGCCGCTTCTAATTTACCTTGGACTTGCGTGCGTGATCCACAGTCTGTTTACTCTCAGACCGCAGCGTTGTATAACGTGAAACAGCTTCCGGCGATCTTTATCTTGGATCGCAAGGGAAACTTGGTTAAACGGGTGGACGACGTGAAGAAACTTGAGGCTGACATCAAGTCCGTATTGTAAAATGTTCATGATTTAATCATCAGATTTATATGTTATAAAGCACTTTCGTAAACTTGTTCATCTTAGAAAGATAACCTAACTTTGCGGAGTCTTGAAATGATAAAAAAGGGGAGTTCCGGCCATATGACTTGGTCGGGATTCTTTTTTATTATGCGATAATCAATCAATATTAATATAAAGAATAAGGAGGATTTAATATGGCTGTTAGTTATATGACAAAGGACGGCTACGATAAGATTTTAGCTGAAATCAACTATTTGGAGACCGTGAAGCGCCCTGAAATATCAGCCCAGATCGCTGAGGCGAGGGATAAGGGTGACTTATCCGAGAACGCTGAGTACGATGCCGCCAAAGAGGCTCAAGGTATCATGGAGGCTAAGCTTGCGCAGTTGAAAGGTTTGATCTCAAACGCCCGTCTGATCGATGAGAGTCGTGTGAAAACAGATGAGGTTCAGATTTTGAACAAGGTGAAAATTAAGAATACGAAGAATAACGCTGTCATGACCTACACGTTGGTATCGGATTCGGAGGCTAACCTAAAAGAAGGAAAGATCTCCGTAAGCACGCCGATCGCCCAAGGTTTGATGGGAAAGAAGGTAGGGGATGTCGTTGAGATCCGTGTACCTTCCGGCTTGATGACGTTTGAGATTATGGATATTTCAATTTAAAAACAGAAAGACGTATGGCAACTATTTTCAGTAGAATCGTGGCGGGTGAGATCCCTAGCCACAAGGTTGCGGAAGACGATGAGTTTTTTGCTTTCCTCGATATCAATCCGGTAGCCTTGGGGCATACCTTGGTAATTCCCAAGAAGGAGGTCGATTATATCTTTGATATCGATGATCCGATGCTGGGACGGATGGTAGCTTTCGCTAAACGGGTAGCTCGTGCCCAAGAGACCGCTATCGAGTGTAAGCGTGTAGGATTGGCTGTCATGGGCTTGGAAGTGCCCCATGCGCATATCCATTTGATTCCTATCACGAAGGAGTCCGATATGTATTTCGGCGGAAAGAAATTGGCTGTAAGTCAAGAAGAATTGGCCGAGATCGCCGCTAAGATTAGAAAAGAATTCAAATAATTGAATATAATTTTTTAATTATAAAAAATTGGTTATATTTGTACCCGCTGTTTTATGCGTGACAATATCATGCAAAGGGGACAGCAAATCATTAATATGATTCATTAGTGGTTTTTACTCATAAATTTGTTAACCTTAGAAGAAAGGCCCCTCTGTGACAGAGCGGCCTTCTTTTTTTAAACACACAATAAACATTATAAACTACTAAATTGATATCTTCATCTTACATCTTCGAATAGGATTAGGGGAGCCAAACGGCATGCCTGTTCCAACCGTGTACACCGTTCCAGTAATCATGCCAGTCATATAGCATACCGGATTGATGGATATATACGCCACATAATACAAGGGAGATAAGCCATAAGGCTAATAATATCCATCTTGCTTGCGTCGGTAAGGGACGTACCTTGAACAATTGGCAGCAAATCGCGTATATCAGGGAGAATATGGGGATGCCAATGAATAAGATCGTCCCTATGCATCCCATGATTGCCATTGACAACGGTGCTCCGTTTATCAAGTCCGCTCCGAACGGAGAGAGGTTATAGATGAATCCGGCCCCACCCATGAGCAACGCGAATGTTACGACTACCAGAATGAATACGACTAATACTAGCGGTGGCAATAAGATGATTCCGGCCAATATGATGAAAAACTTCAGGATGAACCCGATGACCAAGACGAAAACATCCGCCAGCTTTTGGAAGAAGTTCCTCGGCTTATCCGAGCTGATAAAGTCGTTCACGTTATTGCTGACTTTCTCGAATCCATCTGTCACGGTCTTTCCGATATTCTCCACCGTCACGCTTTGTCCGCGCATCTCGAGTTTCTCGGTCGCCGTGCGTGCCATCGGTACGATGATCCACAACAAAAAGTAAAGCGGAACTGTGATTCCATAGAAGAACATCAGAAGGAAAAGCACGATACGTACGGCAGTCGGGTCCCAATCCATGTAGGCGGCGAAACCTCCGGCGACACCTCCCAGAATACGGTTATCCGGGTCACGCATCAAGCGTTTCTTGGTCGTCTGGGTATGAGTCTCCTGTTGTTGTGTCCGGTAATTATCCTCGTGGTCGGTGCTTTTCTCTTCCTCCTCGAAAATCTCTTCCGGCTTACCCATCCGTTTGATCACTTCCTCTACCTGCTCGATCGTGATGACCTCGTAGCCTAAGCGGACACGCTCGTTAAGAAGTTCCGAGATACGCATCTCGAAATCATCCATGATCTCATCCGAACCCTCTTCTTTGCGGAAGTGGATGCGCAGGTTAGACAGATATTTGTCTAATAATTGGTATGCGTCTTCGTCAATGTGGAAAACTGTGCCTCCCAGATTAACAGTAAGTGTCTTCTTCATCACTCTTTCGTTTTAATTGTTTCTGATGTGGTTTATTGTATCATTTAGTTCCTGCCATGAAGCCTCCAGCTCGCCGAGGAATAGTTCTCCTTTCTCGGTCAGTTGGTAATACTTGCGTGGCGGTCCTTGCGTAGATTCTATCCACTGATAACTTAATAGCTCGCTATTTTTTAGTCGGGTTAAAAGAGGATATAAAGTGCCTTCCACAACGATCAACTTCGCTTCTTGTAACTTCTGAATGATATCAGAGGTGTAAGCGGGTTCCTTTTTGAGAAGCAGGAGGATGCAATATTCCAGCGTCCCTTTCCTCATTTGTGATTTTACGTTCTCTGCATTCATCTCTTTTAATTTTATGCTACAAATGTATGTATTACATATGTACTATGCAATACATGCTACTATGAATTATTATTATTTAACCGAATACTTGCACAAAAAGAGCAATTATGTGTAAAAAAAGGACTGATGTCGTGTCTTTTAGAAGAGAAAAGCGTACTTTCGCGGTATCAATTCAAAATAAGGAATTATGATTTATTATCATTTCGCCGAGTTAATACACCGTCAGGCAGAGAAATATGGGAACCGTACAGCGTTGAAACATAGAGATAACGCTACGGGGAAATGGTTGAAGATTTCTTGGAGGGAGTTTTCCGATAAAGTTATGCTTACGGCCAAGGCGATGGCTGAGTTCGGGATAAAGGTACAAGAGAATATCGGGGTTTATTCCCAGAATATGCCTCAGTGTTTATATACGGACTTCGGTGCGTATGGTAACCGGGTGGTTTCCATCCCGATGTATGCGACGAATTCTCCGGGACAAATCGAGTACATCATCAATGACGCTAAGATCCGCACGTTGTTCGTGGGTGAGCAATTGCAGTATAATAACGCTTTCAAGGTACAGAAGGACTCTAAGTATCTGGAGCGTCTGGTTGTCTTTGATCCGGCGGTCAAGATGAATCCGGAAGATAAGACGTCCATTTATTTTGATGATTTCTTGCGCTTGGGGGATAACGCGCATGCGGAGAGCACGGTGAAAATACGTATGACGGAAGCCGTTCCGGAGGATCTGGCTACCATTATATATACGTCCGGTACGACAGGTGAGTCGAAAGGCGTAATGCTTCCTCATTCTTGCTATCTGGAGGCGATGCGGATACATGATGTACGTCTGCCTCTGGTAACCGACAAGGATCTATCCATGAGTTTCTTGCCAATGACTCATATCTTCGAGAAAGCTTGGTGCTATTATTGTCTCCATAAAGGGGTTACGATCGCTATCAACCAAGACCCGAAAATGATCCAGAAGACATTGCCGGAGGTTCATCCTACCTTGATGTGCAATGTGCCTCGTTTCTGGGAGAAGGTGTATGCGGGCGTGCACGAGAAGATCAACTCCGCCTCTCCGGCCATGAAGAAGATTTTCTTGGATGCTATCGAGACCGGGCGAAAGTATAATCTGGAGTATAAGAATAAAGGTATTCCGGCCCCGTGTAGTCTGAAGTTGAAGTTCCAATTTTACAATAAAACGGTTTTTACCTTATTGAAGAAGGTATTGGGTATTGAGCGTGGACGGTTTTTCCCGGTGGCGGGCGCTCCGTTATCGGACACGATTAATGAGTTCTTGCAGTCCGTGAATATCCCGATCGCTTATGGTTATGGACTGAGCGAGACGACGGCTACGGTTTGTTTCTACCCGGAGATCGGATTCCAGTTTGGTTCTATTGGTGAGGTAATGCCGGGAGTTCAAGTGAAAATAGATCCGGGGAATAACGAGATCTTGGTGAAAGGCAAGACCGTGATGTCCGGGTATTATAATAAACCGGAGGAAACGAGGAAGGCTTTCACCGAGGATGGTTTCTTCCGTACCGGCGACGCTGGTCGTTTGGAGGGTAATACGTTATTCTTTACGGAACGAATCAAGGATTTGTATAAGACTTCAAACGGAAAATATATCGCCCCGCAAGCGATCGAGATGGTGATGAGCGGTGATAATTATATCGAGCAAATCGCTGTTATCGGCGATCAACGTAAGTTCGTGAGCGCCTTGATCGTGCCGGCTTATCCATTGTTGGAGAAGTATGCCGGGGAAAAAGGCATCTCGTTCGAGAGCCGGGAGGAGTTGGTGAAGAACAAGGATATCATTCGTTTCATCGAGGCTAGGGTAGAGGAGCACCAGAAGAACTTGGCTTCTTACGAGAAGATCAAGCGCTTTACCTTGTTGCCGGAACCCTTCATGATGGGATGCGAGCTGACGGATACGCTAAAGTTGCGCCGTCCGGTCGTATTGCAGAAGTACGCTACCGAGATAGAGGCGATGTACGAGGAATAACGAGTTTGTCGGCTATCAACTATTTCTTATCTTCGCGGTAAATTTAAAAAAGAAAAGAACATATGATCACATCAGACCAACTACATGACGTGTTGGAGCGCGATAAGGCGCTGAGGGGGTATCTTTGACATCGATAGCAAGACCATTCAGTTAGAAGAGGAGGAGCTACGTACGCAAGACCCCGGTTTCTGGGAAGACGCCAAACGTGCGGAAGTCCAGATGAAGAAAGTAAAGGAGCTAAAGAAATGGATCGAGCTTTACGGTGAGGTACATGCGGCGGCTGAGGAGCTAGAGTTGGCTTACGAATATGTAAAGGAAGAGATTATCACCGAGGAAGAGGTGGACGCGGCTTATAAGAAGGCCCTTCATTTACTGGAAGACTTGGAGTTCCGCAATATGCTTCGTGACGAGGCTGATCAAATGAGCTGCGTGCTCAAGATCAACTCGGGTGCCGGTGGTACCGAGAGCCAAGATTGGGCTTCCATGTTGATGCGTATGTATCAGCGTTGGGCTGAGAATAACGGTTATAAGATCTCTATCGCCAACTATCAGGAAGGGGATGAGGCCGGTATCAAGACGGTTACGATCGATATCGAGGGCGATTACGCCTATGGCTATCTAAAGAGCGAGAATGGCGTGCATCGTTTGGTACGTGTATCTCCTTACAACGCCCAAGGTAAACGAATGACCTCTTTCGCCTCCGTATTCGTCACCCCGTTGGTGGATGATACGATCGAGGTAAAGGTAGAGGCGGCGGCTATCTCTTGGGATACGTTCCGTTCAGGCGGCGCCGGAGGACAGAACGTGAACAAGGTGGAATCCGGAGTTCGCTTGCGTTATCAGTTCAAGGACCCGTATACAGGCGAGGAAGAAGAGATCTTGATCGAGAATACCGAGACTCGCGACCAACCCAAGAACCGTGAGAACGCTATGCGTCAATTGCGTTCCATCCTTTACGATAAGGAGTTGCAGCATCGTATGGCCGAGCAGGCCAAGGTGGAGGCCGGAAAGAAAAAGATCGAGTGGGGTTCGCAGATCCGTAGTTACGTATTCGATGACCGTCGCGTAAAAGACCATCGTACGAACTACCAGACTTCCGACGTGAACGGTGTGATGGATGGAAAGATCGACGATTTCATCAAAGCATACTTGATGGAGTTCACCGGAGAAGAAAGCGCAGAAAAATAAGTTTTTCCCTTTAACATTTGCATATCTCGATAATAAATCGTAATATTGCACCCGATTTCAGAGCCTAGCTCTGAACAGGTCCTATAGCTCAGTTGGTTAGAGCACCTGACTCATAATCAGGGAGTCCTTGGTTCAAGCCCAAGTGGGACCACGATGGATGATCGCTAAATAACGTAATATTAGTTATTTAGCGATTTTTTATTGTACCTGCATGAACTAAAAAAGAATATGAGTGTTTGAGGTCACAATTTGTGATCTCTTTAGAGAAACGCCGCCGCCCTCGTGAATATGGAATGAAAGGCTTGGTTGATCAGGCCCGGATCGATACGGGAGTGTGTCGGGAAGGGGATTTGATGGGAGTAAGCGAACGGGAAATCCAGCTCTTCCAATATCTTGCCGGACGCTTTTCCTAAAGCCTTGATCACCCCGCCAGTAGGCATAACGATATCTTTTTTCAATGAGATCGCCCGAATACGATCGCAAGCCCGTTGGAAGAACGACTCCCGGTAATCTCGTAACACATCCTCACGTACCATGGCCTTAAAGGCTTGCTCCAGAAAATCATTCTTGAACGAGGTGGGAAGCGTACGGTTCTCCAAGAAATCATGCCGGAAGTAATGGCGTACCTTGGCGAACGCCTCCTTGTCCATGATATCACGGGCGTTGCCATCCATCTCACTGAAGATGGAGCCACCGCAAAACATGAATAAACGGGTGTCCGTAAACATCTTGTCCGGATTCGCTAATAACAAGACCTGCGAGAGTAACGCGCCGATGGAATAAGCGAATAAGTTGATGGACGTATCTTCCTTGAACAAAGGATGCTCGCCGTTCTTGATCTCATGAACCAATTGCCACATATTATAAACGGATTCTCTGCCCGAGGCGTAAAAGCGTAACGGGTTTTGGGATAGCCGGCTGCTGAGGGCTACGTTGGCGAAGGTGGAGTTCGTCACGTTCGCTATCTCCTCCTTGCGTTTGCTTACCCAAGGGAGGATCGCACGAGGATTGGCCCATAATCCCGGGGTACGGTTCATATGGAAAGCGATCGGGAACAGGATGACCGGTTTACCGGTCGTATGGGTGAGGTATTCCGCCCATGTGAGGTATTTTTCCCAAGTCCGCTCGTTCAGGCCATGCAACAGGATAATCGCCTCATTATTCTTTTTACGTCCCGAGGGCGTGAATATGGCATACGAGAAAGATTTGTTCTCTTGGATACGATCGTCTGTCATCGGACAGAATCCGGTGGGGGTAAGTCCCTTCTGGAACTCGTCGATCTCGCTGGCGCCACGGGTCTGGGTGAAGCGAAACGGGATGATCTCCAGATGGCTCTCTTCCAATTCAGTCTTTTTGTCATAAGAGAAAAGACTGTTCAGTTGCTTAGTACGAAGTGAAATATCCATAATCCTCTGATTTTTTACTGCAAACAAACAATAGAAAAACATCTCTTCAAAATAAATGGTTTAAACGGGCTTTGTTGGGGACATAAAGTGTTATTTAGGGGTGAAATCTTTTATAGAGGGGTGAATTTCGTCTGGGAAAATGATTACATTTGTTCCAAAATAGAGGCAAAAAGATGGGAATGTGGGATCAAAAAATACCAAGTTACATATACGGTAAGCAGAATATCGTGAGGCTGATTCTGTGGACGGCCTTGTTTGCGTTGGTGTTTATCAACATCTACAAGCCGTTTAGCTCCACCTCTTGGTACAAGGTCTCGGAGTTTAAGTTCTTCGTATTCTCCAGCTTGATTATCTTGACGGGAGTATTGGTGGTTGTCTTGAGCCGTATTATTCTGTTCCATTGGGGGAAGCGGCATGCTATCACGGTCCGGACCTATGCGATCTGGATCGTGCTGGAGATATTCTTCATGTCGCTTTTCTATACGATTTATACGTTGGTACTGAATCCGGAACGAGAATATATGGAAGTTTTTAACGATTCGGCGGTGAATACCAGTCTGGTTTTATTGCTCCCTTATTCCGTGCTGCACCTGTATTTCTCTTATAAAGAGAAAGAGCGGCAATTGCGATTGTTGGAGGAGAACCAGACAGAAGCGGCGGTTCGGCAAAGCGTTTTCTCTTTCTATGACGAGAAGAACGAGTTGCGCCTTTCCGTGAAGCGAAGTAACCTGCTGTATCTTGAATCGGCGGATAATTACGTTTGTATCTGGTATCTGAATAAGGGGCAGCTCACGAAATTCATGCTTCGCAACTCCTTGAAGGCGATCGAGGAGAGCCTCGCTGATACGAATGTACTCCGTTGCCATCGTTCTTTCATGGTAAATTTCGACCAAGTGAAGGTGATCCGCAGGGAGAAGGAGGGTGTTTATCTGGAGCTGGGGATCGAGAAAGTACCCGATATCCCGATCTCCAAGACGTATAGCGAGAAGGTAACCCGCTGGTTCCAGACCTATTCTTCCTAGCGGGCTATTTCAATTCGATATTATTTTCTTTCGCGTATTGCGAGGGGCTCATGTTGAATTGCTTGGAGAAGGCCCGGCTGAAATAGGATTGCGAGTTGAAACCAACCGCCTCGGCGATCTCGTAAATTCTCATATCGCCTTGAAGGATCAACTCGGCGGCTTTCTTTAGCCGGCTGATCTTGATCAACTCGTTGGGCGTTACGTTCGACAGGCCGTTGATTTTACGGTAAAGGGTCGGACGGCTTAGATTCATCAAGTCCGCTATCATGTCCACGTCTAGGTTCACGTCGTTTATATGGCTGTCGATGATATCGTTCAGTTTCTTCAAGAACTTCTCGTCCGCCTTCGTGTAAGCCATGGATTTGATATTGGCAATCGGCGAGTTGAAGTAATAGGCACGCATATTGCTCCGGTTGTTCAGCAGGTTCGTCACTTGGGTAAGCAATAGATCCATGGAGAAAGGTTTGTCGATGTAAGCGTCCGCCCCCAGCTCAAGCCCTTCCATGCGAGATTGTAAGGTGTTCTTAGCCGTCAGGAGGATGATCGGGATATGGCTGAACTCCAGATTAGTCTTTATCTTTTTCAATAAGGTGAAACCATCCATGACAGGCATCATGATATCGCTGATGATTAATTGGATGCCATATTCCTGAAGACGGGCAATCGCCTCCTCGCCATTACCGGCGGTGACAACATTGTAATGGACATTGATCTCTTGACCGATGAAATGGAGCATTTCGGTGTTATCTTCCACCACGAGAACCGTCGGGCGGGATTCTTGGGTGACATATTTCCGCTCGCTGGCAGGGTTGGTCAGGACCTCTGCTTTCTCTTCCTCTAGTTTTAATGAGTTCGGTTGGTTCACCGGCAAACGTAATCTAAAGATGATAAGCCCGGCCGGAGATTCCTCCAACGTCAATGATCCCTCGTGCATCTCCGCTAAAGAACGGGCCAAGGGTAGTCCGAGCCCGGTCCCGGATTTATGGATAGAGGAGTCATCCCGGTAGAAAGGCTCGAAGATCTTTTCTTTTATCTCCTCCGAGATGGGCTTTCCATCGTTCATGATATCGATCGTGAATCGCTCGCCATCTTGCGCCTCGAACCGGACGATGATCTTGCTTCTTGCGTATTTAATAGCGTTCGATAGGAGGTTGCTGAGTATCTTCGTGCAAGCCTCCTTATCGATAAAGGCGTAGAAAGATTTCACGTTACACTCGATAATCATTTGCAATGCCTCCTGCTCCGCCGTGTCGTGGAAACGCTCAAAGGTCTCTTGCATCAATGCGATGATGTCCGTATGTATGAAGTTTAGTTTATATCCCTCGATTTCCGTCTTCCTGAAATCCAGTAGTTGATTCACTAGATCCAGTAGCCGGTTCGCGTTTTTATCCACAATTGTCAGATAATTCTTTGCGCTGGGAGATAGCTTGATGTCCCGTGTTACTTTCTCCAGAGGACTTTTAATTAAAGTCAGGGGCGTACGTATCTCATGAGCGATATTGATGAAGAAATCAATCTTAGCTTGATAAAGCTCCTTCTCCTTTTCATTCTCGAACTCCTGTATTTTCTGCTGTATATTGGCCTTATTATGCCGGGAAATGATAAAGATCAGCAACACTACGCATCCGATAGCGATAATCCCATATAGGATTAACGCCTTGGTAGAGAGCCACCATGGGGGAAGGATCGTAATCTGGAACATCGCCGGCTCATCATTCCAAATACCGGACAGGTTCGCCGCCTTCACCTTGAACGTATAATTACCGGGCGGTAGTTTCGTGAAATAAACCCGGTTCTCGCCCACCACATGATACCATTTGGAACTTAACCCTTCCATGCAATAGGCGTATTGGGTGAGGTTGGGGGCTTGGTAGCTTAATGATGTGTAGTCGATGTAGAATGTGGACTGATTATGTTCTAAGGTGATCCCTTTTTTAAAAGTGATGTCTTTTTGCCTCAATAGATTATGGTCGGGGTCCGAATAATTGATTTGTGTCATATAAATCTTCGGTTGGATAGAGAACTGTTGGATATTATCGGGGTGGAACCGAACCAAGCCTTTCAAGGTCCCGAAATATAATTTGCCGTCTTTAGCTTTTAAAGAAGAGTTATAGTTGAATTGATTGGACAGGAGCCCATGTTCTTTTTTGAACACCTTGATCTCTTGATTGACCGGGTTAAGTACGGCTAGGCCATTTGTGGTACTGATCCACATGTGGCCTTTAGGGTCTTCCTCGATCCGGTAAATGACGTTACTGGGTAGGCCGTCTTGAGTCGTGTATTTTGTCGTACCCTTTAAATTCCGGTCGTACATTTTCACTCCGTTTCCAGTAGCGAACCATAGATTGTTTTTAGTATCCTCATGGATGTGATTGATCGTCCGGTTGGCGTTCGTGTTTATGGAATCCAATTTAAATTCGCCGTGTTTTTGCCGGATTGGATCGAAATAATATAATCCGATATTGAATGTTCCGGCCCATATAACCCCTTCGTGATCCTCGAAGATCGTTTGTATCCTGCAATTACCGGGGAATTGATGGAGAGGCTCGAAAATATCTTTCTCCGGATTATATTGATACATGCCGGATGCCGTAGCTATGAGCAAGTTATTTTTCCGGGTTTTATAGAGATATACGATGATATCGTTTTGGGAGGCGTAAGGATTCGGGGCGATCGTATAATGCTTGATGATTTTCTCCGTACGGATATCCATCACGTCTACCCCGTTAGCGTGTGTCCCGATCCATAGATAGTCTCCAATCACGGTAAGCCCGTGGATACAGCTTTGGGAAAGACCGTCTTTATCTTGGAAGTTCTTATAGGTTTGCGTACGGATGTCGAGTTTATTGAGACCAGCGTCTTCGGTTCCTATCCATATATTATGGTTAGCGTCTTGGCAAATATCATGGATAATATCACCGTTAATTGTTTTTTGCCCGGGTATATTGTAGTCTTTCTTGAATTTGAGATAAGGGGGAAGGTAATTAATGCCCCCATTATCCGTACAGATCCATAAGCCACCTTCCCGGTCCTTGCAAAACTGTTTGATAGCGTTATTGGATAGTGAATATGGATCGCATTTGTCTTGTTCTATGTGAAAGGTCTTGTTTGAGGGGATTTGGTAGATATAGATACCGTTGTAGGTGGCGATCCATACCTCGTCGTTTGTCACTTGGAAAATATCCCGGGTATAGAGGGGGCTGTTCTTTTGCTGGGTAAGGACATTTCGGCAAACACCTGTTTGTATATTGACTTGTTTGACTCCGTTATCGCTTGTACCTATCAGTAATGTATTATCGGACGGGGATGCCCATAGAGTCGTCATATTATCTATATGTAGGGTGTCGCTACCGTTATGGATATTTAGAGGGATGAATTTGTTATCGGTCGGGTCTAAGAGGACGACATTGCCGTTTAGCGTGGTGGCCCATATCTGATCTTGGGGGGTGATATAGAAAGAGGTGATCGGATCACTATCCTTATACAGGTAGTTTTGGTGTAGCTCGGATTGCTCATTATATTTAATAAGGGAAAAGCCGGATAACAGCATCCACAGGTTCCCTTGGTGATCAAATTCCAGATAGGTACAGCCGATTCCTTTCGTGAACTTTATCAAGGAAAAAGTATCGGTTTGGTAATCGTATTTTTGTACTCCCATATTAGTACCCACCCAGAGTTCACCGGAAGGGCTTATCGCCAAGTCGGTAATCCAGCTACTTATTAAAGTTCCTCTCTGTTTGGTTTGATTTTTTATGATATGGAATTTGTTCCCGTCAAATCGATTGAGCCCGTCCCGTGTTCCAAACCACATAAAGCCATAATGATCTTGGACACAACATGTCACGTTATTATTGCTTAATCCATCTTCTACCTCATAGGATTTAAAGTAGTATGACCGGGCGTTGACTTCTATTGCGGTTACTACAAATAATAGGACGTATAAATAATTCATCAAGTTTTTTTTCATAGATCTCCCTTGTATTTCATGCGCAATATAAAGCCTTTTCCTAGACTTTTCATAGCAGTATCGTATCATTGTTTTTCATTTTGTTTCAATGTCCAGACTTCAGTTTTTGGCTTTAAAAGCCGTTCCTTGTAAGACTGTTTGTTGAGACGATAGGTAATAATTTTGAGAGAAAAGTGCAATACTGTTTGACTCAAGGGGCTTTAATTTTGGCAAAAACAGTGTGAATCTTTAAAAGATAGAATATGAATCAAAAAGTAAAAGTAGGTATAATAGGCTTTGGTCGCATGGGTGGATTTTATTTGGAGGAGATGCGGAAGAGCGATCAATGGGAGGTACTTTACATCTGCGATACGGACCCAGAGGCACGAGATTTGGCAAGGAGGAAGTCGCCGACATCCCGAATCGTAGCGGATGAGCAAGTTGTATTCGAGGACCCGGAAGTACAAGTGGTCGGTTTATTTACATTGGCGGATTCCCGGTTGAGGCAAATTAAGAAGGCAATGGCATTTGGCAAACATGTCATCTCAGAGAAACCGGTCGCAGATACGATCGAGCATGAATGGGAGGTCGTGAAATGCGTGGAAAACTCAAGTTTGTTCTCGACCGTTAATTTGTATTTGCGTAATTCTTGGTACCATAATACGATTAAAGAATTTATCCGGAGAGGAGAGATCGGAGATTTGGCGATCATTCGCATTTGCCATATGACTCCGGGGTTGGCTCCGGGTGAAGGTCATGAATATGAAGGTCCGTCTTTTCATGATTGCGGAATGCATTATGTGGACATTTCCCGGTGGTATGCCGGATGCGAGTATAAGACATGGCATGCGCAGGCGATCCGGATGTGGGATTATCCCGAACCTTGGTGGTTGCAATGTCACGGGACATTTGAGAACGGGGTGGTATTTGATATAACACAAGGGCATGTGTATGGACAATTATCGAAAGACCAAACGCATAACTCTTACATAGATGTAATAGGAACGAAAGGAATCGCCCGGATGAGTCATGATTTTAAGACTGCGGTCGTGGAGTTGAGAGGTGTTAATGAAACACACCGGATCGAGAAGCCCTATGGAGGGAAAAATATAAGTACGCTATGTGATTTGTTCGCAGATTCCGTACGGACTGGTGTTTTTAATTCCCGCCTACCACTGATGCGTGATTCCGCTATCGCTTCCGAGTATGCGTGGAAATTTTTGGATAACGCTAGACGAAATGAGATGCCTTCTATCGGGAATCTACAAACCTTGGAGGAAATCCGGGAGAGAAGACGGAATATGACGGAAGGGTATGGCTTACTTCGCCATGTAAAATTGTCTCATTCTTGATACGATTTTCTCAATGACCGGGGGGGGACAGGCTGGAACTTGTATTATGCGACAATCGGAAACGATTTTGATAAAATAGAAAAAGAGGATTCTTCATATCCGTGATACATTTGCTACTGCTTGTTCATAGAGCGAAAACAGAAACATTAATTTAATACTATGTAGCATGAAAAAAATGATTGTTCTTATCAGTCTTTTATGTGGAGCGTTTTTTATGAGTGCCCAACAAAGTAATCAACAACAAAGACCACCGGAAAGATGGAAACCTGAGAGTACTGAATGGTATTATCCGGTTCCTCCTAAGGTAAAGCCGGGTGTCGGAACTGGTGCTCCTTCCGATGCGATCATCCTGTTTGATGGAAAAGATCTTTCTATGTGGGAATCTGCGGGAAAAGATGGAGGTCCCGCTAAATGGACCGTAAAGGATGGGGCGATGATTGTGGCTTCCGGGACCGGATCGATCCGGACAAAAGATTATTTTGGAGATTGCCAGTTACATATCGAGTTCAAGACCCCTACACCGGGAAAGGATAATACATTACAGATGAAAGGTAATAGTGGCATTATGTTACAAAGCCGTTATGAGGTGCAGGTTTTGGATTGTGAGGATAATCCTACGTATGTGAATGGCTGGGTCGGCAGTATTTATAAGCAAAGCGCACCGTTGGTAAATGCTTTCACGAAGACAAATGAGTGGCAGGTTTATGATATTTATTGGAAAGCTCCCCGTTTCGGGACAAACGATGAATTGGAATCTCCCGCTATGATTACTGTGGTATTGAACGGTATCGTAGTACAGAATAATTATGTACTGAAAGGAACGACCCCATATACCGGTTTACCTAAATATGTAGCGCATGGCCGTCTGCCATTAAGCTTACAGGATCATGGAGTGGAAGTGGCTTTCCGTAATATATGGATTCGTAATTTATAAATTGTATAACCTTAAAATAATGATTTATGACTACACGTAGGAATTTTTTAAAGAACTCGACGATGTTGGCCGCTGGCTTAGGTATCTCACCTCTTTTGGCATCGGCAGCTCCTACCGTCTCTCATAAGGAAGAGACTATAAATGGGCGGGTGAATATCGCTGTAATAGGTGTCGGTATGGGATGCCGTGATTTGCAAGGGGCTTTGACTGATAATCCGTGGGTACATTGTGTGGGCATGTGCGACGTGAACAAAGTGAGACTTGATGAGCAGATCGCACGTTTCAAAAAAGACTTTCCGAACCAAACGACTTCGATCAAGGCATATAGTGACTTCCGGGAAGTCTTGGCAAATAAGGATATCGACGGGGTCATTATCGCAACACCGGATCATTGGCATCCTTACATCTTCGCTGAGGCTTTAAAAGCGGGCAAGGCGATTTATGTGGAAAAGCCGGTTGGTAATTCGATTCCGGAGTGCCATTCGATGATGGATTTCCAAAAGAAATATAAAGGGGTGGTAACAACTGGCTTATGGCAGACTAGTCAACGATATTTCTTGGCGGCTAATGAGATATTGAAATCCGGTGTGTTGGGGGATGTTTATAAAGTTCAGCTATGGCTTTGCCAATCGACGGACCCACGTCCGACCGTAGCGGATTCTCCGGTTCCTTCTACATTAGATTACAATATGTGGTTGGGCCCGGCTCCCGAGCGTCCATTTAATAATTACCGTTTTCGTGGATGGCGTGGTTTTTGGGATTATGGAGGCGGCCAGCAAACCGACTGGGGAGTGCATTGGATAGACTCTGCGTTCGATGGATTGAAAGCGTTAGGATTGTGTGACCGTGAATATCCGGAGGCGGTATTCTCTACGGCTTATAAAGATCCTACCTCTTTTAATGAGACTCCCAGTTGCCAGACAACGATCTTCCAATATAAGAATTTCCATATAGAATGGGCACAACAAGTCGCTCACCTGTATAATCGGAATCAAGGGGTAGCTTGGGTAGGAAGTAAAGCTACCTTAGTATGTAATCGTGAAGGTTATGAATTGATTCCAGAGAAGAACCGGGAGGGTGAGTTATTAACCGACCGTTCCCAGCTTGTCGGGAAGTTCGAGGATGGCGGTATTGAGGCCCATGCGACGAATTGGTGTAAGTGTATATTAAATAAATCTATTGAGACGAACAGCCCGATCGAGAAAGGGGCTTTCGCGACGATCCTAGCCCATATGGCTAATATCTCATATTTGACGGGAACTCGTGTTGTGTATGATCCGCAAGCTCGTAAGTTTGTGGATAATCCGAAAGCGGACGCGTATTTGAAGCGGAGCTATAGAAGCCCGTGGCAATTCCCGAAAGTTTAATGCGATTGAATGCTTAAAAACAACGACCGGTGGATTTTAATACTCTATTATATATAACCATTACCATACGAATTGAATTACAGCACATTGAGATCTCCGGTCGTTTTTTGTAAAAACAATGTCAACTTTAAATGAATGAGTTATGGAAAATCAAAAAAAGAAAGTATGGCTTCGAAAGGCCCTGTTTTTGATCGTTAGTTTGGCGTTATTCTTTCCCATGATGGCGCAAACGATTACAGTAAAAGGAGTTGTAAAGGAATCTATGACAGGCGAACCGATCATTGGTGCCAATGTAGCGGTGAAAGGAACGACTAACGGTACGATTTCTGATATAAGCGGTATGTATCAGATCTCGAATGTATCATCAAATGCCGTATTGATCGTTTCTTATATTGGATATAAGACCGCAGAGATTCCGGTAAATGGAAAGAACACGATAAATGTGAGCTTGGAGGAAGAAAGTATCGGACTTCAAGAAGTGGTAGCCGTGGGATATGGCTCTCAGAAAAAGAAAGAATTGACCGGCTCTGTAGCAGGCTTGAAAGAGGGAGACTTGATCAAGGGCGTACAGTCTGACCCAATGGGTATGTTGCAAGGTAAAGTGGCAGGTTTGAATATATCCAAACCAAATGCCGGCGACCCGAATGGAGAGTATAAGTTCCAATTACGCGGAACTTCGTCCTTGACCGGTAATACCTCTCCGTTGATCGTTATTGACGGTATTCCCCAAGGGGATTTATCCGCTATTCCACAAGATGATATTGAAAGTATCGATGTGTTGAAGGATGGTTCAGCGGCGGCGATATATGGAACCCGCGGAACGAATGGCGTTATCTTGGTTACGACAAAACGAGGTTCTGCCGGGAAGATGAGCGTTACCTACAATGGATATATGTCTATCTCTTCCATAGCCAATCAATTGGAAGTCATGGATCGTGACCAGTTTTTGGCAAATGGGGGAAACGACCGGGGATATGATACGAATTGGATGGATGAGATTACCCGAACTCCGTTCTCCCATTCGCATAACTTGGCATTGACAGGAGGTACGACCGATTTTAATTACCGGGCTTCTGTATCTTATCGAAATAATCAAGGTATCGCTCTTAAGTCTGGGTTCAATGAGATGATCGCTCGTTTTTCCGCTAATCAGAATTTATTCGATAAAAAGATTCAAATAGCATACGACGCTACTTATCGTCGTTTTGACCGGGAAGGTGAGAATTCCAGCTATGATGATTATTCCGCTTTTAAGCATGCGTATTATTATAATCCTACGGCACCCGTATACGACGAGACGGGAACGATAGATGCCGGAGGGTATTATGCGCTGGATATTCAGGGATATTCAAATCCGGTGGCTTATATTATGCAGCGTGACCGTCGTACAAAAGGCGGACTTTTCCAAGGGTCTGCTCGTGTAACTTGGAATATTTTGGAAGGACTTCGTGCGCAAGCTTTTGGCTCATTGAAATACTCTGATATAAATAAGGGTACTTATACCTCACGAGAGGTATTTAACACTTCTAGTTTCGGGTCAGCGTCTCGGAGTTTTAATACTCGTTTTAATAAAACACTGGAGACGACGATCGACTATGTAAAATCTTTTGGAGAACATCATTTAGTGGTATTAGGTGGATATACCTATGAGCATAATTATCGGGAGTCATTTGGCATGAACAACTCGAATTTTGATTCGGATGTATATTCTTACTATAATTTGGGTGCGGGTAGTAACTTGATTAATAACCCTAGCCAAAGCATGATGGATGGTTCGGTTTCTCAAGATAATTTGGTTTCGTTCTTTGGCCGTGTAAATTATAACTGGGGAAATCGTTACTTGTTATCAGCGTCTGTACGACGTGAGGGTTCTACTCGTTTAGGTGCGGATTATAAATGGGGAACTTTCCCTGCGGTAAGTGTCGGTTGGTCTATCGGTAATGAGGCTTTTATGGAAAGCGCTAGCTGGATTAACGATTTGAAATTGCGCTTGGGATATGGCGTGACAGGAAATATGCCTTCAGATAATTATTTGTCTTTGTCAATGATGGGAGTGGTAGGCCGTTTCTATGATCATACTTCTAAACAATGGATCAATGCTTATGGGCCGACACAGAATCAGAATCCGGATTTGAAATGGGAGCGGAAAGGCGAATGGAATCTAGGTGTTGATTTTGCAGCGTTGAATAACCGCTTGAACGTGACCGTTGATTTATATACCCGTAAGGTTTCAGATTTGTTGTATGAATATAAGGTCCCGACTCCTCCTTACCAATATTCTTCTATGTTGGCGAATGTGGGTGATGCTACAAGTAAAGGTCTGGAATTCTCTGTTTCCGGAACCCCAGTGCAGAATAAGAACTTCTCATGGACTAGTTCTATTAACTTCTCATTCAATACGAATAAATTGGACAAATTAAGTAATGAGACTTTCCAGACAGACTGGATTGAAACTGGTTATTTGTCGGATGGTGATTTAGGAGGTATGAACTCGACTCCATTGATTCGTTTGGTCCCGGGTGGCAAGGTCGGTGATTTTTATTTGCCGGTATTCGAGGGATTTACGGAAGATGGTAAATGGAAATTCAAGGATGTCGATGGTAGTGGTGACTTTACATATAATGAGGATCGTGAGATCGTAGGTAATGCGCAACCTGATTTTATAGCAGGATGGACTAACGAGTTTAAATATCGTGACTTCGATTTATCGTTTACATTCCGTGCTGTCGTAGGCAATGATGTATATAATGTAAGCCGTATGGCATTAGAGAATCGGAATGTAGCTGGAAAGGAGAAGAATATGTTGGCTTCGGTAATGGATATCCCGTTGCAAGATGCGGCTCAAGCCTCTAGTTATTATTTGGAGGATGGTTCTTTTGTGAAGTTGGACAATATCACATTGGGGTATAATGTACCGGTGAAGAAATTAGGTTTCATGCAAAACTTACGTTTGTACTTGACTGGTCAGAACTTGTTTACGATCACTGGCTATAAGGGTATCGACCCGGAGGTTGATATGGTAGGATTAGATAATATGGGTATTGAGAGGACTCGTTATTATCCGGCTAGCCGTTCTTTTATTCTTGGTTTGAATGTTACGTTTTAATGGATACTCTAAATATCGAAGGTTATGAAAAAATATAGTTTAATATATATAGTATCAATGATTTGTTTCTTGGTTATCGCTCCTTCTTGTACGGATATGGATGAAGATACGACGGGACAAATGGTATCAAATGACTTTTATGCGGATCCTTCTTTGATTCCGCAAGCGGTAGGTGCTGCCTATGCGGAATTGCAGGCTTATCAGAATCACTGGGGAGTATGGGGGTTGCAGACTGTTTCCTCGGATGAATGTGTTGTTCCGACTCGTGCGCCGGGTAATGACTGGTATGACGGAGGGGTATGGCAGGATTTCCATCGTCATCAATGGCAATACAATCTGGATGCATTGAATAATGTGTGGATTTCCGTATTTTCTGGAATAACGACATGTAACCGTGTGGTTTACGACTTGGATACATATAAAGAGGAGATGGATGTCGATATCTATAATAAATATCGTGCGGAGACTGTCATCTTGAGATGTTTCTATTATTCTATCTTACTGGATTTATTCGGGAATGTTCCTTATATCGATACATATGAGAGTGAAATCACGGCTTCTCCTCAGACAAGCCGTCCTGAGCTTTATCAGAAAGTCGTAGATTGTATCTTAGATAATATGGAATATTTGGATGACGCTCCGTCTGCCGAGAATTATGGAAGATGTACGAAATCGATGGCTTATACAATGTTGGCAAAACTATATTTGAACGCTAAGGTGTTCAAAGGGGCCTCTTCTTATGATAAGGACGATATGAATAAAGTGATAGAGTATTGCGATAAAGTGATTAACTCTGGATATTATGAGGTCGTATCTGATTTCTCCGCTCCATTTAAAGTGGCGAATGAGTCTTGTAAAGAAAATATTTTCGTGGTACCGATGCAAAATGGTATCAATTCAAATGGAGACTACGAGTTTCATTTCCATAAATTCTCCGGACATCCCAAGTCTCGCCAGATGTGGGGCATCAATGTTGGTGGTTGGAATGGAGGTTGCGCTACTCCGGACTTCCTTGCTTTATATAAAGATGACGATACTCGGAAAAAGGCGACTTTTATTTACGGTTTGATTTATGATAAGGTCACGGGAGAGCCTGTTGAGGATGGTGATAATCCGGGAAAACAATTGGAATTGACTATTGAGGTATCTTCTATTAATGCCGCTTATCGTTGGGAAGGTGCTCGTATTCAGAAGTATGAATATGAGTTGGGTATGACTGGTAATATGAACAATGATTTTGTTTTATATCGTTTAGCCGATATCTATTATATGAAGGCTGAAGCTATTTTGAGAGGTGGTAATGCCGCTACTTTATCAGCTTTATGTGCGGAACCTGCATTCCAGTTAATACGTGAAAGGGCAAATCAGCCCGTGTATACTCCGGAAACATTAACGTTGGATGAGTTGATCAATGAACGTGGCCGTGAATTTGCGTGGGAAGGTTGGCGTCGTCAAGACTTGGTTCGTTGGGATAAGTTCGCTAAAGGTAGCTGGACATTTAAGGAAGCCTTGAATAATAATTCGCGTGATTTATTCCCGATACCATACGATCAGATTACGAAAAACCAATCTTGGAAACAGAATCCGGGATATTAATAGTTGTGTTTTTATGCATATGGATAGACGACAATTCGTGAAAAACCTAGGACTGGGCACAGCCTCTTTAAGCATGGGAAGCTTGGTAACGGCTTCCTCATGTGCCCCGTCCGGGGATTCCTCCCTTAAACAAAACGTCAAGGAAGGAGAGGATGGACAGTTTTTATTTATCGGTGACGATATCGCCATCGCCCAGACAGAGTATGGGAAGGTGCAGGGATATCTGCTGAATCATGTATATACGTTCTTGGGAGTTCCTTATGGGGCTGATACGTCGGGAAAAAATCGCTTTATGCCTCCCCAAAAACCAGAGCCGTGGACAGATGTGAGACCGGCGGTTTTTTATGGGAATACGGCGCCGCAACGTATGGAGAACCGGTGGCCCAATAATTACGGAACTTTTGCCGATCATTGGAACTACTGGGATGTGAGTGAGGATTGCTTATATTTAAATGTATGGACACCGGGTATCGCGGATGGAAAGAGACGTCCCGTATTGGTGTGGCTGCATGGCGGCGGTTTTACAAATGGTAGTGGGATCGAGCAGGATGGATATCATGGAGAGAATATAAGCCGGGAAGGAGATATCGTATTCTGTTCCATTAATCATCGGTTGGGGCCGATTGGCTTCTCTGACTTATCTGGTGTTGGTGGAGAAGCGTATAAGGATTCCGGAAACGTGGGGATGTTAGATATTATTGCCGCCTTGCGATGGGTACATGATAATATCGCCAATTTCGGTGGAGATCCCGGGAACGTAACGGTTATGGGACAATCCGGAGGAGGTTCTAAGGTCTGTACGGTAGCCGCTATGCCGGCGGCAAAAGGTTTGATTCATAGAGCTGTAGCTTTAAGTGGATCTACGGTAGGAGCTTCCGATCAGGTGATGACCCGGAAGGTGGGAGAATATATTTTGAGAGAAGCGGGGCTGACCGCTTCCCAACTGGATAAATTGCAAAGAATACCTTGGCGGGAATATTTGGATATAGCGGATAGGGCTTGTAAAAAGTGCTGGGAAGATCAAGGGATTAGCATGAGACGGACTTTTGGCCCTGTTGCTGATGACCGGAATATTCCGGCCGGTGTATTCTACTCCGGTGAGAGCCATTTGGAGTCTCCTGTCGTCCCGATGATATTCTGTACGACTTTCCATGAATGGAACCCGAACAGGGCGGATGCGGCTTTGGAAAAAATCACTCAAGACGGTGTGATCGAGAAACTGAGAAGTCAATATGGTGATAAAGCGGAATCGATCGTGAAGGCTTTCGCCAAGAATTTCCCGGATAAGACTCCGATGGAGCTTTGGGCGATGATTTTGTCTTCCCGTCAACGAGTGGTTGAGGCGGCTAACGCAAAATTAAAGCAAGGCCAGCCTGTGTATGTAGCTTGGTTTGGCTGGTGTCCGCCCTTGTTTAATAACCGTATGCGTGCGTTCCATTGCTCGGATATCTGTTTCTGGTTTAAAAATACGGATCGGATGTTTACTCATACGGGTGGAGGTAAGGTACCTCGTGCGTTGTCAGATAAGATGTCTGGCGCTTTGTTGAATTTCATGCGGACAGGAGATCCGAACGGAGGAGAGTTACCCGTTTGGCCGAAATACACGGAAGAAAATGGAGAGGTGATGATCTTGAATAATACGTGTGAGGCTCGGAATGATCCGGACCGGGAGGCCCGTAAATCTTTGGAGGTTTAATTTAAAACGAGAGTGTTATGCTTGAGAAAAAGATTTCAAGACGTAATATGCTTCGGGCCACCGGTCTGGCGGTTTTGGGCAGTACGTTCGCAGGCTTGGCTTCTTGCGCTCCGAAGAAAAAAGAGGAGCCATCATCCGAAGCATCCTCTTCGAAACGTCCTTTCCGTGTCTGTCTCAATGTCTCTACGATAGCGGGTTATAAACTTCCTGTTCAAAAACAGATTGATTTATGTGCCGAGGCTGGTTTTGAGGGAATTGAGTTATGGACCCGTGATGTGGATGCGTTCGTAAAGCAAGGGGGAACTTATGAGACACTCAGGCGTCAGCTGGAAGGTTCCGGACTTTTATTGGAGAATATGATCGGTTTTGCCTCGTGGTTTGCCGATGATCCTTCGAAACGGAAGGAAGGGCTAAACCAAATGCGGCATGATATGGAGATGGTAGCGGGATTGGGCGGTAAATTTATCGCCGCTCCTGCTCAAGGAGTTACTCAACTGGATCGTACACGGTTGCCGGAGTATTCCGAACGCTATCGGGCGATACTGGATTTAGGGGATGAGATGGGTGTCACTCCGATATTGGAACTATGGGGAGCCGGGGTTCTGAATCAATTATCGGATACCATGGCGATAGCGATCGCCTCCGGGCATTCGCGGGCTTCTGTCTTATTGGATTTCTACCATTTGTACAGAGGAGGAAATAGTTTTGATAGTTTACGCTTGATAAATGGGAAGATCCTTCCGGTTTTTCATATCAACGATTATCCGGAGTTGCCTCCTCGTACGGAGTTGAGAGATTCGGATCGGGTGTTTCCGGGAGATGGTATTTGCCCGTTTAATAAGGTACTTCCTTTGCTATACGACTCTGGTTTCCGGGGTGGGTTATCCGTAGAGCTTTTTAATAAGGGATATTGGGAAACCATGGATGTAAAGGAGGTCTTAAAGAAGAGTTTTGAGAAAACCACACAGGTAATCAATAGTTCGATGGGATAAAAGTTTGTTGGGATTTAGGAAAGGGACTGCTTCGAGGTGTTTTACCTTCGAGGCGGTCCCTTCTGTTTTTATAGTATCTTCTCTTAAAAATCAATTATTTTATAATCCGCTGTGATATAAAATGTAGTATATTTGCGTACTCTGTTTTGGGGTACGCAAAAGCTTTGTTCACCAGAATGAATAGGCATTATCCTAAATAAACCGTTGTTTTGCGGAGAGGTCTAGGGGTTGTTATCATCGGGAAAGCCGATAATAAAAGATATACATTATAATGAACTTACTTCTGAGATATGTGGGTCATGGTATAACTATAAGTTTGTTAGTATTTATAATGCTGGCGTTTCATTTGTCTGCGTTAGCACGGACAAGTGAAAAACGTGTGCTCCGGGTTGCCTTTCCGCAGGTGGTAGGCATGAGTTGGACGGCGGAGGACGGTAGTCGTCATGGTATGCTCGTAGACTATCTCAATGAGATTGCCAAATATACCGGTTGGGAATACGAGTATATTGATACGAACGGACAAGCCATGTTAAATGAATTTATCGCAGGTCAGTATGAATTGATGGGTGGAAACTATTATATACCCGGTTTAGAGAAATATTATGCTTATCCGGATTATAATATGGGATATAGCTGTTCCTTGTTGCTTGCTCGTTCTGATGATCGTACTATCCATAGTTATGATTTGGAGAGTATGAACGGGAAAACCATAGGTGTATATGAGAATGCTAAAGAAAATATTCGCCGCCTCAAGGAGTTTTTGGCTATCAATGGATTAGACTGTAAATTAAGATATTACAGCTTGAAAGATATACAGAAGAACGACGGGGAATTATATTTTTATTTAATGAATGGAGAGATAGACTTGCTGTTGAGTGGCATTATTCACAATCACGATTCTTTACGGGTAATCGTTACCTATAATTCTCAACCCTATTATATCGTAACCAATCCGGGTAATAAGGAAGTATTGGATGGTTTGAATATGGCTTTGGAACGGATATTGGATGCTAATCCAAATTTTGCGGCAGAGCGTTATGCCGCTAACTTTCCTGCCCGACTTGTAAATGTCCAATTTAGTGACCGGGACTTGGAATATGTCAAGAAAAGGAAAACGATCACGGTAGCCGTTCCGGAGAATTGGTATCCCTTTTATTGTAAAGAAACCTCCCAGAAGAACCATGTCGGTATCATGGTGGATGTATTGGATAAGATCAAGGACTTTACCGGTTTGGATTTTTCGTATGTGTATGCGAAGAATTATAGTGATGCGGTCCATCTGGTACAACGAGGGAAAGCTGATATCTTAGGCTTTTTCTTGGGAGATGAGAACGATGCGGCCCAGCTAGGGCTTGCGCTTTCAGCCTCTTATGTGAGTGCGAACAATATCATAGTACGCAATAAAGCCTGTAGTTATCCCGCTCCGGGTTTGGTTGGTGCTTTGGTGGAAAGTCAGCGATTTCCAAGTGGCATATCTGCGGAGAAGATTCGGTCCTATCCGGGCATTAAGGAGGCATTAGCCGCTGTCAATAGCGGAGAGGCTGATTTTATCTATGGATTGTCCTCTAAAATGGAACAGGATATTTCGCGTTATCATTTCACCAATCTTGCTCCTGTGGCATTGGTCAATGATCAGAGTACGATAAGTTTCGCGTTGCCTACCCCAGTTGACCCGGATTTATTAACCGTACTCAACAAGGCGATCAATAATCTTTCTGAGTCCGAGAGGACTGTTATACGCAATCGGAATCTGGAATCTATCGGCGTGAATGAATTCTCTCTTACGGACTTTATATATGCGAATCCCTTACAATTTATGTTTATCGTGATGTTTGTCCTGTCGGTGCTATTTACGGCATTACTGCTGGCTATAGGGGCCCGGATGAAAGCGACCGTGATACAGGGCAACCTGAAACGGGCTGAGGCGGCTAACTTGGCGAAGAGCGAGTTTCTTTCCCGGATGAGTCATGAGATCCGTACGCCGATGAACGGAATTGTAGGTATGAGTACTATCGCCATGCAAAACATAGATAATACCGATAAGATAAAGGATTGCCTAGAGAAAGTAATCATGTCTTCCAAGCATCTTCTCGCTCTCATTAACGACGTGCTGGATATGTCGAAGATAGAAAGCGGAAAAGTGGAACTTCGACATGAGAGCTTTAATTTCCGGGCATTCTTGCAGGACCTTGAAAATCTGTATGGCGAGCAGGCCAAGAGTAAAGGGATCAGCTATGAGACGATATTGGCTAGTGATCTGGAAGTACAGATTATAGGAGACTCCTTGCGCTTGAATCAAGTTCTCTCCAACCTGTTATCGAATGCGCTGAAATTTACGCCGGCCAAGGGAATGATTAAACTTCGGGTATCTAAAACAGGTGAGGATCAAGAGAATGTTTACCTTCGTTTCGAGGTAATCGATACGGGATGTGGTATAGCCGAGGAGAATTATGATAAAATCTTCGAATCGTTCGAACAGGAAAATGTGGATGTTACTTATAAATATGGAGGTACAGGATTAGGGCTTTCTATCGTTAAGCGTTTCACAGGGTTGATGGGTGGTGGCATACATGTGACGAGCGTGCAGGGGAATGGCAGTACATTCACCGTTGATCTGCCTTTCGGCAAAATAAAGGAATCGGGTAAGCCCACTCGTTTTTCCGATATTAATGGGAGGAATGACCTTGCGAAGGATTGTTATGCTGTTGATTATGACTTCAAAGGTAAACGGATCTTATTGGTTGAGGACAATGAGCTTAACCGGGAGATAGCGGAGGAATTGATCGGAGTTACCGGTGCGTCGGTGGAGAGTGCTGAGGACGGGGTACAGGCCGTAGAGATGTTTAAGGAATCTGCCGAAGGATATTATGATTTGATATTGATGGATGTGCAGATGCCTCATATGGATGGCTATGAGGCTACCCGATGTATCCGGGCATTAGGGCGTTCTGATGCTCAAAAGGTTCCTATCTTCGCTATGACAGCCAACGCCTTCGCTGAGGATGTGCAGAAAAGTAGGGAGGCCGGTATGAACGCTCATATATCTAAACCATTAAATATACGTGCCGTGTATAAGCAAATGAACCGGTACCTTCAAGGATAAATAAAAGATTGATAAATAATAAAAAGGGGCCGCCTCTGGAAATTAAACTTTCGAGGCGGTCCCTTCTGCTTTTATTAGATATTCTTTATTTTTCCGTAATTACCGAGAATTCACCGATACCCGCTTGCTTTTTATTATCTACGATACGGGTTGCGACCAAACGGATTTGGTTACCTTTCGTTATCGGGAAATGTACGACTTGCTCGATCGGGTTAGCCTTGATATTGGAGAATTCGCCTTCGGCCACCTTCTTTCCATTAATATATAATTGATAGTTGGAGATATGACCGCTTGCGTCACGTCCTTGGTTCGGGGTGTAGCGGAATCCGGATATAGGCATTTCTTTCGCTAATTGTACGACTAACTCTTGTTTCCCTTGTGGCAAATAGTAGGTCGTGTAGCCGTTTCCGTCTAGGATCAGGCTGGTTTTCTCATCTTTCGGTGATACGATCGTGTAATCACAAGCAGGAATATCGAACGTTTGCGCGGAAACCGGACTGACTGTATCGAAAGTCGGATCATAGGCAATCGCCTTGACAGTTCCTTTTTGAGCGAAAGCGAATGGCGCCTGATAAAGCGGTGAGTCCTTGGTCGGATCTGAACCGTCGGTGGTATAATGAACCTCGGAGCCTTTATCCCCGGCCTGTATGGTTACCTCGTCATTGATATTACGGGCAATCGTTGGCTCGGTCACCAAGGCGGGGGCAAGGTATGCCTCCACGTTATTGATACAAAGCGGCCCGCGGGCGTCCGTGAAGTTGATGCGTATCTTCTCCGCTTTCTCGGTCTGGAAACGGACAATTCGTTTATAGCCGACAGTTGTCGTAGAATCCACAGTCTGTGCCGGAATCCATTTACCCCCTTGCTCGAGTTCGATATTGAACGAGCGTACTCGTTGTCCTAATGGGATATATTCTTGTATTACCAAGCGGTTTACATCGGTAGGATGGGTTAACGTGAAAGTCAATGAACCACTGGTTACTCCATCGTCCGTAGCCCAATAGGTATCCCAATCCCCATCTACTGCCTTATTGGGACTAAAATTACGTCCTCTTTTATTGCTCGCTTGTACGTAACATCCTTTCAAAAGATTCTCCTTAAAGTCATTTTGGATGGTTTGATACCATTGTACGGCACGGGCGGAGTCTACCGGACTTATTTTTCCGTTCAACGCTACGGGGAAGTTCAATAGGAAATTGGCGTTATGCCCGACGCTTCGGTAATAAAGATCGACTAATTTTGCCAGAGATTTGACTTGGTGATCTTCCCGGGAGTGATAGAACCATCCCGGACGGATAGATACATCGCATTCTCCACCTAGCCACATCGGTCCGTTCTCATCTCCCCATACACTCTGTTGGAAAGTAGGCATGGAGGGTTCCGGGGCGAAGATGCTCCATTGGGTATCACCGGCCCAACCTTCCTCGTTACCGATCCAGCGGATATCGGGTACTGTCCCTCCGAAAACCATGATGTCCGGGTGGTGCGCCTTGATCGTGTCTCGTGCCCGCTCATATTGATAATAGGTCTTGGCGTCTATAGCACGGGTTTCATTCGTGCCGCCATACCAGCCATTGCCACCGTTTGCCCCATCAAACCAGTATTCGAACAACGGGCCATAGTTGGAGACTAATTCATGTAATTGGGCATGGAATTTCTCTACATATCCCGGTTGTCCGTAGTTCTCACTGTTTCTGTCCCAAGGGGAGAGATAGACACCGAATTTCAGCCCGTGTTTCTTACAAGCGTCGGATAGTTCTTTTACCATATCCCCTTTGCCATCTTTCCAAGGAGAATTCTTTACGCTATATTCGGTTGTGGCGGTAGGCCATAGACAGAAACCGTCGTGATGCTTGGTGGTTAAGATTACGCCTTTCAATCCGGCGGCTTTGATTGTTTGCGCCCATTGATCGCAATCCAGATCCGTTGGATTGAATGTGGAGGCGGGAGTATTTCCGTAACCCCATTCCAGATCATTGAACGTATTTAATCCGAAATGGACAAAGGCGTATGTTTCCATCTTATGCCATTCAACTTGTGCCGGCGTGGGAACGGGCAGGATAGGGGCGGGCGCTGTCGCTTCTTTACAGGAGAAGAAGGAAAACAACCCAAGCCCCAATAAAATAGAGGAACTCAAGTGCTTCATTATTTGTTTATATTTAGATGAGACCTCAAATATATGAAAAAAACGGCAGATTTTTATTCTGTCTTTAGATATCTAGATAAAAGATAAAGTCCCCTGTCTTTTAGATGTCTCCTCTGGGGAAATTTTCATGCTAGCATATGTTTGTTTATCAATTGTTTGCAGTGCCAGTTTATTTATCGCCTTTGGCACGGTCGTGCCATCACAGTGGCAACGCTGTGCCATCCGTGTGGCAGGGCCGTGCCATCGTAGTGGCACAGTATTGCCGCTATGATGGCAAGGGTACCGGCTATATCGTTTCCGTGAGCAGTCGGTATTTTTGCGTATCCTATATTATAATGTACCCGATATCCGTTGCCGTAAAAAACTTGCAAAATAATGCCCGATAAATTTGGACCGTATGTTTTATAGCATTACTTTTGCAC